>NZ_JBGJZU010000057.1:0-41114 GCF_041354475.1 Microcoleus sp. | reverse complement strand
TCCGGTTATTTTGGCGATTAGGCCTGATTTCCTTCTTTTTCTCTTGACTTTTTTCTCGTTGTTTGTGATATTAAGTATCAGCTACTGCTTTTACTCTCTATCTCTAATTTTTTTGACGAGGTTAATAGTGCTTTAAGCTTTCAAACTATTCTTTTTTCTAGGTTCGGTTTTTACCTTCCGGTTGTGGTTCAGTGAACCGCTTTCCTTTTGGCGCTTTTCAAGAATAGCCTAATAACCAGGGTGATGCGAGTAGAGGGAACCGAATCTTTTTGTAGTAATTTTTCTACTTTCTTATTTATCGTAAGTACGGTATAATATGCAGATTTTGTTTGTATAGCCGTCAATACTCCTCCCATAAAGAAATCCCCAGAAGGGTGATAATCTGTTCCCATCCCAAGACAGAAGCTCTAATTTCTATATTTGTTATGGCAATGACCCGTGTTAGGACACAAAGGGTAAGACATCCTCGATCGCCAGAACGTAAGGAATCGAACTGATCGAGCTGTTTACGAATTCGACTACGCGAGCGGATAAGCGGATAAACAGAGAGTGTCCAAAAACTGACAAGAACTGCAAAAGCTTGTGGCGCGGGTATCCCACCCGATCGCCCAATTAAATTTAAATATCTAACACATCAATATAATGGTGGCGATTATCATTGTATTTAATTGAGCCAGTCCGATCGCCCAAACGAGGAGAACTCGCACCACAAATCTGTATCGGTGGGTGGGAAGAACAGTGTTTCAACTTAGATTGACTCACCAGGAGACTTCTGAGGCGATCGGGATGACGCCGATTACGGTGAGGTGGCTGATCTGTGGCTGGGAGGAAGAGCGAATTATCGATCGCACTCGCCCTCAATACATTGTTGTCTGTAACATTGGATTTGTCTGGAAAAGGGATGACTGTGAAGTGTTTCTGAGTCATCAGCTAGCTGAGCAATAATTCTAGGGCTTGCGTTTAAAGCCATTTAACTAACTAAGGCAAAACTCTAATTCCACCCCGACAAACTATTTCCCCGGTATTCAAAATTAACTCCTCAATTTCGACTTCTGGCCCAAAATCAATTTTAAAACTATCTACAATATGCTTAGTGGATGATTGTGAAAATTCGATTTCTGGATTCTCTAACATCAATTCGTGACCCCTCAACATCCGCAAACCAGTCCGCAATACAAAGGGGATTTGCGTACCTTCAGGGCGCAAAATAACAGCAGAAAGCGTCAACAAACCTGCATTAATTACTATTTGCGAATTTTGTAATATCAGAGGCTGTTCCCGATCGCCTAGCGGCAGTATTGGCAGTAAAAAATCGCTCAAAGCATTAGCAAGCAAAGGTGCTTTCAGCGACGCATTTAAATCGGCTTGAATTAGCCGTAAAACGCCGAATACGGGAAAGGATTCTAAAAGGCGGAGTGGTTGACCTTTGATAACTTGACCGAGGTTAACGCGGATGCCAGCACCCTCTATGGCGATGGAAGTTAGATGCAGTCCCTGATAGATAGCACCGCGAGCTGTTGCCGTTACTTTGGGGATCGCACCACTGAAGATTTGTCGATCGCTCCCCTCTATTTTCACGCTCAACTCTGACACCTGCTGAACTTGCGATCGCAGCCACAACTCCACCGCCGGAGACAGCACTGCACTCGCGATTCGGCTGCCTTGACTCCTTGATGGTATCCCCGAACCCTGCTGCTTACCGAAATTAGCACCTCCCAGTTCCCCAGTAGGGTCAGATCCATTGTCAAATTCCCAAGAATTGCGATCGACTGTCATAAAAGATTTCAGAATTGGAACTTTCATATTCAAACACAAAAATTACATCATCCGGGCTGCTTGAGGTGCGGGGATTCTCGCTGACTCCCCATCGCCGAAAGTAGGGAAAATTGTCCCCGCTAGCTCCCTGGTTGCCAGCGTTGTCATGTATGGAAGCTCAGACTACCGCAAATTTAACTATAAACCTAGTATTTGTTTTAGTGTTAGTTTATAATTGTCTCGTCTAACCCCGCACCTTTGTAACCAGCAGTCGAGCGAAGGTGCAGGAATGGCGATCGAGAGTGAAAACCTAGAGTTTTCATACAATCTTCAGGGTTATTGCATCGGGACAATCTGCGGATGTGCCAACCTTTGTACGGTTTCGCCAACAGTATAATTTGTTCAAAATCAGGAAATGAAGTTTACAAAATTTCCGATTTGCGATGTCAGATTTACAACGTCAGATAGCGCCTAACACATACCACAGACACCGATTGCCTAATTGGTCGGGGCTAAATGTATCGAAAGCATCCAAAATAAAACTCTTCCTGTAACGTAACATTTGTACATAGTTTGTCTAAATCGTGTCAAGATTTAGCTGGACTGCCATCCAAGCAACAACTTTACGAAGCTGTCGGCCTAGGAGTCCGTAAACCCCCAATAAATTTAGGGGTATTGGAAGAGAAAGATTCACCAACTTTTAAATCCAAAGTCACACCAGTGTTGATGAGACACCGTTAATCAATTCAACCTGTCGTATTTCCTCCCCCAACTCAAGAGTTGGGCGTTTCCAAACTCCAGTCATGTCAGATGAAAGGCTACAAAAAATCCTCGCCCAGTGGGGCATCGCCTCTCGCCGTCAAGCTGAACAAATGATGATCGCTGGACGAGTGCGAGTCAATGGTCAGGTCGTGAATTTAGGACAAAAAGCTAATCCAGATATCGATCTGATCGAAGTCGATGGAGTGCCGGTCAAGGCGACAGAACGACCAGCGTCAGTCTATCTGTTACTTCACAAACCCCCTGGGGTAGTTTCGACTTGCAGCGACCCCAGGGCGCGATCGAAAGTTCTGGACTTGCTGCCTCCCAAACTACGTTCCGGTCAAGGCATTCACCCGGTAGGACGCTTAGATGCAGATTCTACGGGCGCACTGCTACTCACTAATGATGGTAAGCTGACATTTTGTTTGACTCATCCGCGTCATTCGATATCCAAAACTTATCAGGTTTGGGTGCAGGGGCATCCTCCCGAACCGGTACTGCAAGCGTGGCGTCAGGGGATCGTGTTGGCCGGCAGAAAGACTATGCCAGCTCAAGTTGAAGTCCTAGAGCGCACTCGCAACCAAACCATGTTGTCCGTTATTTTATCAGAAGGGAGAAATCGACAAATTCGGCGAACCGCCGAGCAGTTAGGATATCCCGTGCTGGGCCTACACCGCACAGCCATTGGCTCGATTCAATTGCAGCCACCTTCGGAGCCAATATTGCCAGTAGGCTGCTGCCGACCTCTTACAAATTCTGAAATTATTTTTTTATGGAGTCTAGTCAACCTAACCTCAACCAATGTGCCAGTCAACATCAGGAAGCACAGCCTATGACAAAGAATTTATTTTTTTTACTTTTCAAAACCCCTAAAAAAAAGCTGCCTTCCCAAGAGGCAGAACGCGCCCAAAAGCTAGCAGAAATTGGCGCAAAACTCCGCCAGTTCCGGGAAAAAGAGTCGATTTGCTTGGACAAAGTAGCTGTGGTGACGATGATTCGGCGGGATCTGCTACAGGCGATCGAGGATGGTCAACTAGATCGACTTCCCGAACCAGTCTACACTCAAGGTTTGATCAAGCGGTACGCCGAGGTCATGGGTTTGGACGGGGCTGAGTTTGCCGACTTTTTCCCGATCGAACCAGCACCTCGATCGGTACCCAAGTTATCCTGGCAAGAATGGCCTCAGTTGCGGCCGATGCACTTGTACCTGTTTTACACATTTCTAATTATCTTTTCTGTCAATAGCTTGTCTCAATTGATGGGTGGTTCCTTCCCAGGAAGAAACGAGCTGGTCAAAGAACAACTCGCACTTCAAGAACAACAAGCCCGTTTAGCAGTCGAGTCCGATCGCCTCGCCAAAAAGCAGAAAGTGGATACTTACACAACTCTACAAGCGGGAACAAAAGAGGGAAATTTAAATAAATCTAGCGATAAACCAGTAATGGTTAGCGTCACTTTCAAGGAAGAATCGTGGTTGCAAATTGAAATCGATGGCAAAACCGAGTTTGAGGGAACTTTGCCTTCTGGGACTCAGCGCACTTGGCAAGCTAAAGACAAATTAGTGGTGGTAGCGGGCAACGCCGGCGGGGTACTAATTGCCTTTAATAACGGACAAGCAGAGCAACTCGGAGACCCTGGAGTTGTCAAACAAGTTGTTTTCAAAGCTGACGAACTCAAACCTTCAGAAAAAGCCAAAAAGGAAGGGTAATTGGTAATTGGTAATGGGTAATAGTTAGTTGTTACTTGTTAGTAGTTAAGAGTTTTGGGAGCATCCCGATTTTGCATAGGCGAAGCATGACCGCAGACAATTTATTAGTGATAACCAGAGATTTACAGCGGTCATGCTTCGCCCCTACCAATATACTTGCCAAATAGAGATGCACCCAGAGTTTTTCTACTAACAAATAACAACTAATAAGTTACCCATTTTTAATTTCTCTTAGGGGAACGCCCACAGATGTAAGTCATGGTTTTGAGCCGATCGCGCACTTCCCAATTCAAAGCTTCTGCCCGATATCGCCAGCCCCAATTTCCCTCTGCTTTCCCTGGAAAATTCATCCTGGCATCTGCACCCAAACCCAACAAATCTTGAAACGGAACAACTGCCAAATTAGCAATCGAACCCCAAGCCATGCGGATTAAAGACCAATGAATCCCTTGGGGATCGAGGCAGCCCAAATAACGATAAACCTCTTCTCTTTCGTGGTGTTGCAGTTGATTGAACCATCCGACAGTCGTATCGTTGTCGTGAGTCCCAGTGTAGACTACACAGTTACGTTCGTAGTTAAAAGGCAAAAAAGGTTCATTGGGACCTGAGTTAAAAGCAAACTGCAAAATCTTCATTCCCGGAAACTCAAATCGATCGCGCAAAGCTTCCACTTCAGGAGTAATTAACCCTAAATCCTCAGCGATAATTGGCAGGTTGCCAAACTTCTCGTTAATTACCTCAAACAAAGCTGTTCCCGGCGCTTGAATCCACTCTCCCTCGATCGCATTTTTTTTGCCGCGCTTAACAGCCCAGTATGCCTCAAATCCTCTAAAGTGGTCTATTCGAGTCACGTCTACATAATCAAAAATCGCTTCAAAACGCTGCACCCACCACTGGAAATTATTTGCTTGCAACTCCTCCCAATTGTAGACAGGGTTGCCCCACAATTGACCTGTACTGCTGAAGTAATCAGGGGGAACTCCCGCCATTAAAGCTGGTTCTCCCGTGGGTTCATCCAAGCAGAATGTTTCGGGATGAGACCATACATCTGCGCTATCGTGAGCTACATAAATTGGAATGTCACCAATAATTTTAATGTCCCGCAGGTTAGCATAACGTTTCAACTCCGTCCACTGGCGAAAAAACTCAAACTGGACGTATTTGTAGTAATAAATCTCAGAATTTAGCTGCTGCCGCCACTTGTCTAGCGCATCGGGTTTTCGATGAGCAATATCTGATTCCCAATTGTTCCAGCTAACACCACCAAAGGATTCTTTGAGAGCCATAAACAAGGCATAATCTTCCAGCCATATCGCTTTGCTTTCACAAAAAGCCGAAAATTCTCTTTGCTGCACCGGCGATGCTTTCGCCTTAAAATTTTCGGAGGCTTTTTTGAGCAATGGCAATTTCAGAGCCACTGCGCGCTCGAACTCTACATAGTCGAGGGGAAATTCCGGCCAATTAGCCAAGTCTTCATCTGTTACCAATTGCTCGTCTCGCAATATTTCCGGGCTGATCAGCATCGGATTTCCTGCCATTGCTGAATAGCACGAATAAGGAGAATTGCCGTATCCTGTGGGGCCCAGTGGCAATATTTGCCAGTATTGCTGGTCGCTTTCTACTAAAAAGTCAATAAAGCGATAGGCTTCTATTCCCATGTCGCCTACGCCGAATCGACTGGGAAAGGATGTGGGGTGGACTAGAATACCGCTAGATCTGGGAAAAAGCATAATCTATCTCAAGATATAGGAGTTCAACGTTGACAATTTTACCGATCTTCCCTACAGGTTAAACTTCGGAGTTTTTCGGGTTTTTTTCAGTGCAATTACTTTTGTGATTGTCTCATATTTTGGTTAGAGTGTGTTTGACCAATAGTTTGATTTTCTTTAAGCGATCGCAGCCGATAGATTCATTTTCCGAGTTCATCAATGCTCTCTTGGTTTTTGAGAAATGATTCTAACTTTTCCCAAGAATTTTACAGTAAATAAACATGAATTAGCCGACTGTTTTTGTATCTTAAGAAACAGTCGGCTCGGAAAGTAGCTGTAAATAAGCTAAGTTTAAGTTTGTTTGTTCAACAATTTCTGAACTTGTGTCAGAGCAATAGCGCCGATGTTGTATACGGCCCAGCCGCCAGCCAACAAAACGGGCATCAATACTATTAGTATCCGCAGGTCAAAATCCATTGTTTCTCCTCCTAAAGTTTTTTCACAAATTCTGTTGACTCTCCCCAGTTAAGCTCACGCCGGGATTCTTAAGACTTGGCGGCCTTAATATCCCTATTGCTGGGGTTTCCGGGCGCAATCCTGTTGCCAAACATGGCGGTCTGCTATCCTAGTGTGGCCACTAGCTCCTCGGTCGTAACTTTCCCCCTGTCGGGGGGTAGGTTTTAATGTCTTGTACTGACAAGTCCTTGGAGACCTCTGCGTAAAAGCAAGTCTTGAACAGGCCGGATACCTATTCCACAATCATGATGACAGAGGTGTATTTGACTAGGCAAAAACACTGGGTTAACATGATTCGGCACGATCGGTAAATCAAGGCAGGATTTATCCTGCAACTACCTTCGATCCCTCGACTCAAGTCAAGCAGGTTTTCCGGCTATTCTTTATAATCTATTTTTATCTTATTGTGTCACCATTCTTCAGACTAAACAAGCTAATCTTTGCCACTGAAAGTTCGATCGCCCCCGCCATCTGGTCATCTCGCCCGGTGGGCGTGAGTTGAAATGGTCGATCGCCTCGCACAGCAGCACATCCCAGGATCAGGCCATAATTTGTCTAGCGATCCCTTCCACCACCGCAGTTAGGGGATCGTTGGGGTAATGCAAAGCAAAAACTCCCTTACTCGCCAGCAGCATCATTTTGTCACTGTGGGGCAGAACTCCTGCCACTGGGATCTTGTATATCGTCTCTACTTGCTGCTTCAAATCATCAAAGTCCAGGGATTCCGGGGCTTTATTGATAGTCATCAAGATCTTTGGCACTTCTAATTGTCGGGCCACATCTACCGTCACAGCCGTTCCTTGAAAGTCTTGCTGATCGGGACGCAGGATCAGCAGCAGGATGTCGGAAATTGTAATACTCAGCAGAGTTTCTTCGTTGAGGCCAGGGTGAGTGTCGATAAATAGGTAATCTAAGTCCAGAACCTCGATCAGTTCTTCAAAACCGTCCGTCAGCAATCCTACGTCGTAGCCTTCGCGCAAAACTCGTGCGATTTCTCCTGCTTTAATGCTCGAAGGAATCAGGTAGAGTTCGCCCTTATTCGCTAATTGGGGCAATAGGGATGTTACTTTGCAGGCTGTATCGGCGATCGGACATCGGCCCCATAGGTAATCATTGAGACAGCGATCCATATTGTTTTCAGTGAAACCGAACAATACATGAATCCCAGGGGATTGAATATCGGTGTCTACAATAGCCACCCGATTTCCTTTGCTAGCGATGATAGATGCCAGGTTTGCTGTCGTGTTCGATTTGCCAGTTCCACCCCGGTAGGAGTGGACAGAGATGGTTTTGGACATGGTTTAGTTTGGAGTGTGAGATGAGGAAGCAAATTACTACTTTCACATCCTCCGCTACCATTCGACCCTTTGACAAGCTATGGCAAAAGGAAGATGGAAGATGCCAGAAGCTCTAATAGTCCTGATTGGTTGGATTTTTGAGCCGGTTTTTTGCGGCTTTGCGCTGTCGCATTTGTCTGGCTTTGGCTTGCAAATCGCTCAACTCCTCATCAGCTTGAGTTTCGATCGCCCCGTCAAGCAGTGTTTGCTCAACAGTCACAGGGGTTTGGGATGGCTGAGCTGACAAATCGCTCAACTCCTCATCGGTTTGAGTTTCCATCGCTCCGTCAAGCCCTTTTTCCTCAACAGTCACAGGGGTTTGGGATTCCTGTTCAGCTTCACTCAGTACCACGCGCTGCTTGTGTTTTTGAGATTTTTGCTTTAAGTGAGCTAAGTAATCCTGGGGCTGGCTTTCAGCGTTTTGAGGTGTCGCCGAAACAGGAATTATTTTGGGTATTTCTGCGGATGCAGAAGGAGCTTGAGCAGAGAGTTCTTTTTTGCTCCCTCTAAGTCGATCTTTTTTTTGCTGCAATTCTTTAAAGAACTGCGATTGCGTAATTTCTGCTACTTGCTCATCTTTTTGGGCTTGGTCTATTTCAATTTTGAAAACTTGTTTGACGCGATCGGTAATTGCTTTCCCGTAACCGGATTTATTAAATCTGTCGGCTAATACAATACTGCCACCAGTGACAACTAAAGCTAAGGCCGGTGTTGCCATCGGCACCCACCCTCCTAACCAAAAAATCCCCAAGCTGGTGATGCAACATACTCCCAGCATTGCCACAAAGGTGAGTATCAAGCGCGTAGGGTGAGTTATTCGCCAAGCCAAGGTTCCTCCCACAATTGACCATCCTGAAATCCAGAGGATTTCTAGCCATTCGGGCCAAAACCAAAATAAAGGTCGATCGTCTAAAACCGCACTCAAAATTTGGCTAACGACTTGTGCGTGAGTAACTATCCCTGGCATAAATTGGTTTTTATCTTTTCCCGCACTGTAAGGAGTATAAAAAAAGTCTTTAACAGTTTCTGTGGTGTAACCGATGAGAACTATTTTATCTTTAACCAATTTCGGGTTGATTTTACCTTCCAAGACATCTGTTAATTTGACTTGGTTTGCTACTTTACTTCTCGACCTATAGTTAATTAGTATTTGATATCCTCTGAGATCGACATTTGTATATTCTCCGTCATTGGGTTCCAATTTTTTAAACTGCTTTTGACCAAGCCATAGAGATTGGTCTTTCGCGAGTTTGGGGTAAATTTTTTGCGCTTGCAGGTAGCGCAATACTAGCTGGAGATTAAAGGAAAATAAAACTTGGGAATTGTCGTTACAAAGGTGTTTTTCGGTAGGATAGTTAGTCTCTATAGCCGGGGGTTTCATAAATAATAAAGCCCTGCGGACTATGCCACCGGGATCTACTCCAAAATCTGCAAATCCAATCCGCTCTTTTGGTATTCCGGGGGGAGGCGGAGTACCGGGACTATCGACAGTACCATCGGTGACTAAACAAACCCCGATCGTGCGATCGCTTCTGCGCAAAAATTTAGTTAACTCGTCCCGCCCCGCTCCTTGGGGTACATCTCGCAGGACATCTAAACCGATGACTCGTGGCTGTAGTTTGTCTAGTTTTTGTAAGATTTCGGTTATTTTGCGATCGGATATGGGCCACTCTTTAAGCCTCTGAATGTCTGATTCGGTAATTCCGACAATTAACAAGCGCGAGTCTGGACTTTCGTCAGGACGCCACCTCACCATTTGGTCATAAGCCGCTAACTCTACTGATTCGAGTATTCCAAGCTGTCTAGCCCCAATTAAGGACAAGGTTACGGCTGCGCTAGCTATTAGTACAGACCTCGCAAATGTTACCGAAGGTTTATAAAACTTACTCAATGGGGTTGTTACCGATCGAATTTGGTTAAATATATTACTCATGGTCCCTGGATAAAGGTTTGAGTCGTTTGTGGAGCAGCAGTTTGTAGGCGCTGGCCTTAACCCTCGACTGTCTCTATCTTAGAACAGTCCGAAGATTCCGCAACTTTGTCAAAATTTTTTACCGTTTTTAGCTTTCAGTCTCCGTAATAATCCTTACGACTTGGACAACTTGATGTTTGGGCTGTTGAGAATACACTTGCCGATCGCATTAATTAATGCTATTGATATGTCAAGGTTAAAAATGTGTATCTACAGCGAGTCTAGTTGCTCGAAAAAATTTCTCGCAAACAGACAATTTCTATGTTTGCAATATTATACTCAAAGGTACAAAAAATGAAACGTTTTTTACATCTTGCTACGGTTTCGGTGGCTTTATCTGCGATCGCAGCCACTATCCCCACGATACCTACACCAGTGCGAGCCCAATCTCAACCAATTCTTCTGAGCCAGAGTCTTAACTTCCAGCCTCCCGACGTCACAGCCCCCGCCAACCGACAAGGGGGGACACATCGTGGTAATGGTGAATGTCCGGCTGGCTTATCCATTACTCCTTTAGTACCCATTAGTAATATTGGTTTAACACTCACAGATTCGCCTACATTTTTTGTGTATGTCCCTCAAACTGATGCCCAAATAGAATTCACATTGCTCACAGAAAAGGAAGACGAATTAGTCTACGAAAAAAGTTTCAAAGTTGACAAGCCAGGGATTGTCGGCGTGAAGGTTCCCCCCGGAGACAAAGAAAAGTCTGTGCAAGCAGGTAAGCGTTATGTCTGGTCATTTTCCATGATTTGTGATACTCAAGATCGATCGGCGGATTTAGTAGTAAAAGGCTGGGTAGAACGAGTAGAAAAAGAAGCCAATGTCCAGAACAGTTTAAAAAAAACCGACCCGATGACAAGAGTGAACTTTTACGCCCAAAATGGGATTTGGTATGAGACTGTCACAACTCTAGCCGAACTGCGCCGTCAGAAACCAGGCGATTCAGTTTTGACCGCAGAGTGGAATAAATTGTTGCACTCCCAAGGACTTGATTCCGTAGCCACTCAACCCTTGGTTGAATCTCTTTAATTTTTGCTCGATTGTGTCAAGATTGAGATGGTTGTAGTGTTAATCAGAAGTTTCAACTCCTGGTTAACCCTACAAAAATGCCATACCACACTTCTACAATTTAGTCAAAGCAATGAAAGGTTTTCTGCATCTTACTACTGTTTATACTAAGTATCTGGCTCTAGGGGCGATCTCAGCTATTATTTCTAGTCTACCAGCACCATTGCTAGCTGAGTCTACCCCTATGCAACTGAGCCAGAATATTAATTTCCAGCCCCCAGATGTGGAAGCTCCCAACAATCGCCAAGGTGGAACCCATCGAGGGGATGCGTGTCAAAAAGAATTATCGATTATTCCCTTAATCCCAGACAGCAATTTTGGTTTAACCCTAGCAGCCTCGCCAACATTTTTAGCTTACGTTTCTGGGCCTGGTACTGAAGTGGAGTTTACTTTGCAAACAGAAGATGAAAAAGCAACGGAAATTTACAAAACTACCTTCAAAGTGGACAAGCCAGGGATTGTTGAGGTGACTATTCCGACTACTGATAATCCTCAGAAATCTCTTCAAGTAGGTCAGCGATATCAGTGGTCCTTTGCGGTGATTTGCAACTCACAAGATAGAGCCGGAGATTATTTTGTCAACGGTTCTGTACAGCGGATTGAACCTCAGCCAAGCCTCAAAACCGATTTAGCGACTCCCGACCCGATCGCTAAACTGAGCGTTTACGCTAAGAATGGGATTTGGTACGAAACAGTAGCTAATCTCGCCCAATTACGCCGTCAGGCTCCTGATGATGCCAAGCTGACAGCAGAGTGGAGTCAATTATTGCAGTCTCAAAAACTAGATGCAGTGATGAGTCAACCCCTAGTTCAATCTTTCTAATAATCACTCCTGACAACACACAACTGACAGCTTACTAATGAATAATCAGTTTCCCACAATTCTAGCTCTGGATTTTGACGGCGTGATTTGCGACGGATTAATCGAATATTTTCAAACAGCTTGGCGCACCTACTGTCAAATCTGGAAGCCCGCTCAAACAGCCCCAGATCCCGATTTAGCTTCCAGTTTTTATAGAGTGCGTCCAGCCATTGAAACTGGTTGGGAAATGCCCCTGCTGATTCGCGCACTGCTGACAGGAATTACGGAACAGCAAATATTGCTAGATTGGCCAAACATTGTACCACAATTGATGTCAGAAAATGATTTAAAAGCAGCATCAGTTGGGGCTATGTTAGATGGATTGCGGGATAATTGGATTGCCGAAGATTTGCCTGGATGGCTTTCTTTGCACCGTTTTTATCCAGGAGTAGCCGAAAGTTTATGCAGATGGCAGGAGACTTCGGTCAAAGTGGCGATAGTTACGACAAAGGAAGGTCGCTTTGTGAGAGAACTTTTGCAGTTAGCCGGTGTCAAATTACCGTCAGAATTAATCTATGGCAAGGAATATAACAAGCCAAAACATCAAATTTTGCGGGAATTTTTGGCAGCATCTGGCGAAGATGCTACTATTTGGTTTGTGGAAGACAGGTTAAAAACTTTGCTCTCGGTGAAACAGCAGCCTGATTTATCAGATGTGAAGTTATTTTTAGCGGATTGGGGTTACAATACTTTGGCTGAACGGGAATCAGTAGCTGAAAATCCCCCAGTTCAATTGTTGTCTCTATCACAGTTGGCGGCCGATTTCTCCCATTGGCTCCCGGAGCAATCATGATGTTATGTAGTAATCAGTAAAATAATAACAAGTAACAAGTAAAAAACAACCAACAACCAACAACAACAACCAACAACAACAAACAACAAACAACCAACAACCAACAACCAACAACCAACAACCAACAACCAACAACCAACAAATAACAAATAACAAATAACAAATAACCAACAACCAATAACCAATAACCAATAACAAATGTTAGATTTAACAAAAGCAGCAAAAGCAATGCAGGGAATGAGCCAACATTTAACTGTGGAGGCTCAGGCGGCTCGCCAGCGTTTAGAAGTTGCTCAGAATTTGTTACAAAAAGCCGCAGCGAGACAGGAAGAATTGGTAGAATTACAAGAGAGTTGGCGCGATCGCACTTTATTTAATTCTGCCACACCGATCGAGTCCTTGTCCGATCGCACTTATATCCCAGCTCCCCCCACAGCCCATACAGTCTTTGCCACAGACGGCTCACAAATTTCACCAAACCATCACGAAATAGCCTACTGCTACCTGCTCAACATCGGCACTGTCATGCTCCACTACGGGCAAAGTCGCCACCCAGTTTTAAACAGTGTACCAGAAGTTTTTTACAAACCAGAAGACTTGTATATTTCCCGACAGTGGGGAATTAGAACAGAAGAATGGATGGGATATCGGCGGGCAGTTTCCGAAGCCATCTTCTTAGCAGAAATGGGGGAAAATTGGGCGAAAGTTAATAACCATAAATTGCCAGCACCAGCTTTAGCAATGGTAGACGGTTCCCTGATTTATTGGTTTTTAGAACCCTTACCCACCGATGCCCGCGATTTAATTTTGCAGCCCATCTTAGCAGCATGGGACAAGTTGCGTTTAGCAGGAATTCCCCTATTAGGATATCTGAGTGCTTCTCGCAGCAGCGATAGCTTATCTTTTTTACGATTTCAAGCCTGCACCCACGAAGTACCCGACTGCATAACTAACTGCCCCAATGTCGGATTTGCTGCCACACTTTCCTACGCCGAAAAAGCACCTTGTCAAGTATTTGAACCCTTGCGAGATGTCATTTTATGGGCCACAATCTTGTCACCGGGAGAAAGAAGTCCTTTCTGGAAATCCCAAGCTAGAATCTTAGATTTGTACGGCTTGAATTCCGTCTATTTTTGTTACGTTCATGTAGGGACAGAAATTGCTAGAATAGAAGTGCCGGAATGGGTAGTAGAAGATTCAGCCCAGCTAGATTTAGCCTTGGGAATGATGCTCGCTCAGGTACGCAAAGGCGGTGGCTATCCAGTCACCTTAGCAGAAGCCCACAATCAAGCTGTGGTGAAAGGAGGAGATAGAGGTCGATTTTTCGCTTTATTGGAGCAAGAAATGATTAAAGCTGGTTTACAAAATGTCGGAATTTCTTACAAAGAAACACGGAAACGTGGCAGCATTGCTTGAAATATACAGATTGTTTTAGAGCCTTAGCCATCACAACTATAATTAAATAAGAGTTAAAAATGTTATATGCCCCTAGAATTAATTATCTTAATTGCCTCATTACTTGTATCTTGGTTAGTATTTAATTGGGCAGTGAAAGTATTGAAGGCTAGCATCGGGACGGCGATTGCTTTGGCCGTAATTGTGCTGACAATGCAGTTAATGTTTGGCATCGGGCCAAATCAATTATTTCAGTACATAATTCACCTGCCAGAAACGCTTTGGAAAACAATTTCTGGCAAGTAAATTGAACTGTCTAAGTTGAAAAATGGGCGGTTAAAACCGCGACTATAAAAACTAAGTCCGCCTGGGCGGACTAAGAAATAAGGGAAGATTTTTGCTGTTTCCTTCCAATATTAACTTCCTAGCATTTGCAACTTATACAAACTAGCATACAACCCTTCTTGTTGCAACAATTCCTCATGGCTCCCAGACTCTATTAATTGGCCGCGTTTAAGCACTAAAATGCGATCGACATTTCGGATAGTCGAGAGTCGGTGAGCAATAATTATCGCCGTTCTTTCCGCCATCAAACGCTCTAGAGCTTCTTGAATCAAAGATTCTGTACCCACATCCAAACTAGCAGTTGCTTCATCTAGAACTAAAATACTGGGATTGCGAATAGCCGCACGAGCAAAGGCTAATAACTGCTTTTGTCCCCCAGATAGATTTGTACCTCGCTCCCGCAATTGCGTGTCATAACCTTGGGGCAATTGTTCAATTAAACCAGCAACATTTGTCTTTTCTGCTGCTGCTTGGATTTCCTCGATCGAGTAATTTTCACCCAGACTAATATTGCTTTTCACATCCCCAGCAAATAAAAATCCATCTTGGATGATCACCCCTATGTGTCGCCGCAATTCTGCTTGAGGCAAATCCCGAATATCAACATGATTAATTAAAATACGTCCTTTAGTGGGCTCGTAAAGGCGACACAACAGACGGATAATCGAACTTTTCCCCGCACCTGTGGGCCCAACTAATGCTACTTTTTCCCCAGATTTGATTGTGAAATTCAGGTTTTGCAGCACATATTCGTCTTCTTTGTAAGCAAACCAAACATTGTCAAATTGGATTTCTCCCGATTCACCATCCGGCGATTGAAGATTTTTCCCCTCCTTTGTTAAGCCAAAATTGGGCGGGGTGACTTGGGAATTTTTAGACAATAGACGATATTCCGAAGTGGGCGGATTTTGATGATTATCATCGGCTAATTCCGGCGGGAATGGAGACAAATTATAACCAATTGCGTCTGGATGTCCCGTTATCAGCAGCGGTGAATAATATTCTGTTTTTACTTCTTTGCTATTCCCTCTTCCTACTTCTTGCTTCTGTTTGCTAGTTGGATCTTTAATTTCGATGGGTTCGTTGAGAATATCGCTAATCCGTTCAACCGCCGTAAATCCTGCTTGAATAGCGGTAAATTTTTCTGCAAATTGCCGCAGGGGATCGAAGAGACGCTGAGCAAACAAAATGAATGCAGAGAGAGTTCCAAAATTAATTGTACCTCCCAGAAGGCTTTGACCGCCCATCCACAAAACTGCTGCTATCGCCACTAAAGCAATCCATTCTAATGTCGCAGATACGGCTGAGTCGTAAAATATTGTTTCATCAATTGCCTTAATGTAGCGTTTATTAGTGACACTAAACAGTTGTGAGTTAAATTGTTCACGACGAAATAGCTGTACTACACCAATACCAGTCAAGTTTTCTTGCAGTTGTGCATTGAGATCGGAAAGTTCTTCTCTAGTCTTGTAATTGGCTATCCGATATTTATACTGAAAATAAACTATGAGGGCGGTAATTGGAATCATCATTAACACCAACATTAAAGCTAATTGCCACTGCATGGTAAACATGAATACGGCAATTACTAATATTGAAAATAAATCGCTGATAATCCCGATCGCCCCGGAAGAAAAAACTTCCCCCAAAGCCTCTACATCACTGGTGAGACGAGTCATCAGTTTACCTACAGGAGTGCGATCGAAAAATCGGACGGCTAGGGAGGTGACATGGGCGAACAAATCATTTCTAATATCAGTAGTAATTATTTGCCCTACCTTCGTGACTAAATAGCCTTGAACTGATTGCAATACTAGCCGAAATGTGATAGTTAGCATCAGCATAACTGCCAGAAGATTTAATCCGGCAGACAAAGACATTCCCCGCAGAAATTCGTAGGTAGGTTCAGCTCGAATTAGCGAAATTGCCTGTCCGATCAAGACAGGTTGAACCGCGCCGGATACTGCTAGGGGTACTAATAGGACGATCGAAATAATTAACAAGCGTTTGCTGCGCCCTGCGTAAGTTGCCAACCTCATGAATAACCGCCAGTCTGTTTCGCGGCGGGGTTGGTTGTTGGTATCTGCTACTGGTGAGGAAACAGTCATTCGATTTTAGATTTTATAGGAAAAATTTGAGATGGCAGAAGCGATGCTACTACTATATGTTAGTATAGTAGCAAATAGAATCATTTAAATTATCAATTTCTCTCTTCATAAGAGTTATTCATCTCTCTTAACAGTCTCTCTGCGTACTCTGCGTACTCTGTGGTTAAATAATTCCGAATTAGGAAACCGATGTAGTATATTATTCTAGAGGGCGATCGCAATATCTTCAGGAGTAAAAGTCTATGCGTAAACTTTTGTTGCAAATATTGGTATTAAGTCCAGTAATTTTAACTTTTTACTCCATCGCTTCCCAAAGTATGATCGCCCAAGAAGTCGATAGCCAAACTGGCGCACCAACTCCCACCAATGTTTCTCAAGCAGCGGAAATTACACCAAATAGCTGGGCTTTCCAAGCACTACTATCCTTAGCAAAACGCTACAGTTGCCCGATTGTCCCTTCACTTGGTACTACTTTAGGCGATCGACCTTTAAAACGCTCGGATTTTGCGCTAAGTTTAAATAATTGTTTGGAAAAAGTCGATCGGGCGATCGCCACAGGTACACCCACAGTCAGCCCCGAAGATTTAGCCACAGTGCAACGTTTGCGATCGGAATTTGCCTCAGACTTAGCATCAATCAGTCCTTTACCAAAAGCAACACTTGATCCTAACCCCCAAAATCACCCACTTTCAAAGCCAGCTAGTGGAATTGTAGCGCCACCTTTTTCAGAAACAATTCCCCGCCGACAAGCAGCAATTCAAAATTCTACTCCTTTGTCTAACAATCGTCCTCCTGGCAATTTTACAGGCACTGATATATTAAGAAGTAGAAATTTTGAGGGCATGAATCCGCCACCACCTACAATATCATCTCCGGCAAATCTGCCTGCACCAGAATTCGATCGCGAAGGATACAACCGCATTTACGAAAACTCTTATCAGCGGGCTAGCAACAACCCACTGTCAACCTTTGGCATCGATGTTGATACAGCATCCTACAGCAATGTGCGACGATTTATCAATAGCGGTGTGATGCCGCCAAAAGATGCAGTGCGCTTGGAAGAACTAATTAATTACTTTACCTACGACTATCCACAGCCAAAAGGCGATCGACCTTTTTCAATAAATACAGAAGTAGCCAATGCACCCTGGAATCCCCAACACAAATTAGTCCACATTGGCTTACAAGGAAAAAGCATTTCTACCAAAGATTTACCGCCGAACAATCTCGTATTTCTGATCGATGTTTCCGGTTCCATGAATTCCCCAGACAAATTGCCACTACTCAAAGCATCTTTAAAATATCTCGTCAGCGAATTGAGAGCCAAAGATAGCGTTACAATTGTAGTCTACGCCGGAGCCGCCGGATTAGTTTTGCCCCCAACACCAGGAAGCCAAAAAGAAAAGATCTTAGATTCCCTCGATAAGTTACAAGCAGGCGGCTCTACCGCAGGCGGGGCGGGCATTCAACTTGCCTACAAAGTTGCCAAAGAAAACTTTATCAAACAAGGAAACAACCGCGTTATTCTGGCAACAGACGGCGATTTTAATGTCGGCACTTCCAGCGATGGGGAACTGGTGCGCCTGATAGAAGAAAAGCGAGAGCAAGGAGTTTTTCTGAGTGTTTTGGGATTTGGCACAGGTAATTTGCAAGATGCCAAAATGGAACAACTAGCCGATAAAGGTAACGGCAATTATGCTTACATCGATAGTTTATTAGAAGCCAAAAAAGTGTTAGTCACTCAAATGGGAGGCACGCTATTTACCATCGCCAAAGATGTTAAAATTCAAGTAGAATTCAATCCAGCCAAGGTTCAAGCTTACCGTCTAGTTGGCTACGAAAATCGAGTTTTGCAAAATCAAGATTTTAATGACGACAAAAAAGATGCGGGTGAATTAGGTGCAGGACATTCGGTAACGGCAATTTACGAAATTATTCCGGTTGGTGTCGCCAGCGATGTCAAATTACCCGAAGTCGATCCATTAAAATATCAACCAAATCCAGCCACTCAGTCTGCATCTCAAACTGATGAATTGATGCAAGTCAAATTCCGTTATAAAAAACCTAACGAGACAGTCAGCCAGTTAATTACGCAGTCAGTAATTGACAAACCTGTTAAATTGGAAAATACCTCTGCTAACTTCAGGTTTGCTGCTGCTGTAGCTGCTTTTGGGATGGTTTTGAGAGATTCTGAATACAAGGGAACAGCCAATTTTGATGAAGTATTGAGGCTGGCAAGTCAGGCCAAAGGTGAAGACAAGGAAGGCTACCGTGCAGATTTTCTCCGTTTAGTTGAAAGCTGCAAGACGCTAGCGGCAAAAAACTGATGGTACTTCCTGAAATTACTTAGTGGCTACCACAGCCAAATTCCAAGCCAACCGTTTCATCAAAGGCAACTTCTTTAAAAAACCATCCAACCCTTCTAACCGAGAATATTCTGGTTTTAATCTCTCTTGTTCAATAATAATCTTCTTCCAATAACGTTCCTCATTGGGATGCACTTTTTCGATTAAATAAAAACGTAAAAAAATCCAAAGCGATGTCAACCAAAATGTGTCGTAAGCTGTCTCGGAAAACAAAGACTTGACAAGTTTCACAATATTAATATCCAAAGGAGTTTCATCCTCAGTGCGCACTTCAGTCGCCATCCTGCGGTAAACATTAATCACCGGATTGTGCTTCATCGGGTCCCAAAAACAAGCTTTTCCACCGGGTTTCAGCACGCGGTGCATTTCCCGAATCGCCTTTTCTGGTTCCGGCAAATGGTGCAGTAAATTAGAAGCGTAAACAATATCAAAACTATTATCTGGGAAATCTAGCGCCATGGCATTTACAGTGCAACCTTCGATTTTGACGCCGTTTGTCTCTGCTAATTTCAGAGCAACTTCTACCATACCCTGAGAATAGTCCGCCGCCGTACACAGCGCGCCTTTTTTTGCAAAATAAACGCTATTTTCTCCAGCACCGCAGCCTAAATCTAGGAGGCGTTTGCCGGTGATATCGCCCATTTGTTGAACGATGAATCTATTTTCTGGGGCTGTACAAGCTTCAAAGTAATCGTTGACGCGGATGCCGTCAACGTCGATGGTGGATGCCCAAGCATCGTGGAATTGTCGCTCTTTTTGTAAGGTTTCTTCTTGCATTTTATTTACTATTTGTTGTGTGTGTTTGATTGACGGGGATTAGTTGGCAACTTATTCGTGTCTTCTGGCTGCAAATTTTTGTATTATCGAATACGCCTGTAATAAAATTCTATATTCAGTTTAGCCAAAGGTTCTAATTCGGCTCGCGTCCACTGTTTTGTACCAGATACTGCCAATTGATTAACTCGCCGCAAACAACCGTTGAAAATTTTTACGAATTCTGCTTCCTTCAATTCTGTTTTGCCAAGATCGTAACTGCTATTTCTCGTTTCTGGAACGCAGCCGTATTCCTGTATCATTAACTGTAGGTGTTTGTAAATATGCTCGTTCGGTTGAATGGATATCGGCGGCTGAATTGCCTCAAGAAATCTCATGGAGGCAAGTTCCGCGCTAAATTCTTCTTGCAGTTTTTGTAAAGCTGCTAATTCTTGCTTGCTGATAATTTTTGTTATTTCCTCCTGTGTGCGTAGAAGTTGACTTACATTATTTAAACACTCCGATAAAACCTGTGCAAATTCGTACCGTGTTATCTCTACGTTGGATATAAAATAAGTTGATGAAAGATTCGGTGTGGAGGGGCAGTTGAATTTTGATGCTAGGAGTTTTAAGGTTATGTAAGCCCAGTCAGTGGGTTGGACTACTGGATTGGTTTCAGTTATCGTCACAGTCTGTCCCGCAGGTTGAGGTTCGCTCTGAGCCTTAGCAGCATCTGGCGATCCAACTAAACTGTAACTCAAAATTGCTGCGATCGATAACAATAAATGCACCCAAAATTTACGCATTGCCCCTCATCTCCGGTACTTTTACAGCAGTAGGGCGAGCAATGCTCGCCCTAAAAATTAACTAAAAACTGGTAAAGAATCGGCAATTTAAGACTTAGCTGCTGTTACTACTTGCGATGTTTTAACTGCGGGAGATTCCTGCTGCAATACTCCGTAAAGGCGATTTAAAGCGCTGATGTAAGCTTCGGCGGAGGCTACAATAATGTCAGTATTAGCTGAGTGTCCAGAAAATACTTTGCCTTGGTGACGCAAGCGAATTGTGACTTCGCCGATCGCATCAATTCCCCCTGTTACCGATTGTACCGAAAACTCAATCAACTCATTGGGGAGATTTACCACTCGGTTAATTGCCCTGTAAATTGCATCTACTGGACCAGTGCCGATCGCAGCATCAGTCAATTCTTCCCCCGTCGGAGTCCGCACGGTGACTGTAGCTGTGGGACGAGATTTGTCGCCACAGGAAACCTGTACCAATTCTAACCGGAAAAGTTCGGGTGCTTGATGGACTTCGTTGTTGGCGATCGCCTCCAAGTCCCAATCCGTAATCTCTTTTTTCTTGTCAGCTAAATCCTTAAATTTGACAAAAGCCTTATTTAACTCATCATCACCCATTTCAAAACCCAACTCTTTCAAGCGACTGTGAAAAGCATGACGCCCCGACAATTTGCCCAACACAATTTGATTTTCGGTTAAGCCGATGGATTCAGCGTCCATAATCTCGTAGGTCCGCTTATTTTTCAGCACCCCATCTTGGTGAATTCCCGACTCGTGGGCGAAGGCATTTGCCCCTACAATCGCCTTATTTGGCTGCACCAACATCCCCGTCAAATTGGAAACTAAGCGCGATGTTTTGTAAATTTGGCGCGAGTCAATATTGGTCAGTGGCTCCTCAGATTCGGCTGGTCTACCCAAAAATGGATTAAAGTATTGACGGCGGACGTGCAAAGCCATCACTAACTCTTCCAGAGCGGCATTTCCGGCTCGTTCGCCAATGCCATTAATCGTGCATTCCAACTGTCTTGCACCATTTTTCACTGCTTCCAAAAAGTTAGCAACTGCTAGTCCTAAATCATTGTGACCGTGGACTGAAATAATTGCGCGATCGATATTGGGTACATTTTCTTTAATTCCCCGAATCAAAGCACCATACTCGCTGGGAGTTGTGTAGCCGACTGTATCGGGAATATTCACAGTTGTGGCTCCGGCTGCGATCGCCCGTTCCAGAACTTGATATAAAAACTCAGGTTCAGAACGGCAAGCATCTTCGGGGGAAAATTCCACATCTTCGACAAAAGACTTAGCATAAGCTACCATTTCTGGCACTATTTCCAGCACTTCAGCCCGCGTCTTTTTCAGTTTATATTCCAAGTGAATATCAGACGTAGCCAGAAACGTATGAATTCGCGCATTGGCGGCTGGCTTCAGAGCTTCGGCTGCTGTTTTGATGTCTGGCTTTCTTGCCCTGGCTAAGCCACAAATTGTCGGCCCATTTTCTGTGCCCACTGCTCTGGCTATTTTTTGAACTGCCTCAAAATCGCCTGGGCTGGTGAAAGGGAAACCTGCTTCGATGATGTCTACACCCAATCTGGCTAACTGACGGGCGATCGTCAGTTTTTCCTCCACGTTCAGAGATGCGCCAGGAGATTGTTCTCCGTCGCGCAAAGTCGTATCAAAAATCAGAATCCGGTCTTGATTTTGTTGAGTGTTCATATTTTTCAAAAATTGTCTCTTGAATTTTAGGTGTACACCGATTTTGGCAATTAGTCCTTCGTCACAATTCTCTTTTTTCTCCCTCCCGCCCCTAACTAATAACTACTAACTAATAACTACTAACTAATAACTACTAACTAATAATCCATTTTTTCGATATGTTCCCTAATTTCATTTAAGTCTATATACCTATCTGTGGCATTTCGGAGTTCTCTAGCAATCATGCCTTCGGTTGATACCACAGTAATATGAGTATTTTTCGAGCGCAGTAGCTCGATCGCTCGCTCAAAATCCCCATCCCCGCTAAACAGTACCACCTGGTCATATTGATCCACCGTATTAAACATATCAACCACAATTTCTATGTCTAAATTAGCCTTTTGAGAATATCGACCAGAAGCATCATCGTAATATTCCTTAAGAATTTTAGTGCGAACCGTGTAACCCAGACTAATCAAAGCATCTCGAAATCCCCTTTGATCTTGCGGGTCTTTTAGACCCGTATACCAGAAAGCATTAATCAAGATGACATTCGGCTGCGAAGTTTTGAAATATTCGAGCACCCTGCGAGGATCAAAAAACCAACCGTTCTTTTGTTGAGCGTAGAACATATTGTTCCCGTCCACAAAAATAGAAAGGCGGTTCATTAAGTTTGTCATAGAACTTAGACCTAATAATTGTAGAAAGAAATTAATCTAAATATCACATTTTAGCAATATGGAGCTAACTGAGGCAATAGATTAAACTTCAGAAAACTCTATCTCCCCAGTATTTCATATTTTAGGCTCTACCGCCAGAGGGCCTTTTTAAAAGCTCCCATAATTGAGCCATCCTTCCCAAAAACCAGACATCTATCAACTAAGCGGGCGGCTTCGGTGTCAAGGTTAATGGGGGTTCTAACGACTGACTACAGCCCGACCGCCTGCGTGGCATAGCGCAGCGCCTTGGCAACACCTTTTCCGTTACAAATGTTAGAAAAAGTCTTGCTGTTAATCAACCCCCTCATTTTATAGCAGCCCACCCAGCTTAAGCTTTTTTGCTTTCTAGTGCCCAGCGAGCTAACTCTGTCCGGTTGTGGAGACCGGTTTTGCCTAGCATATTGCTGACGTGGCTTTCTATAGTTCGCTGGCTGACATTCATCACCTCTGCGATTTGGCGGTTTGCCATACCTTGCGCTAGCAACTGTACCACCTTTAACTCGGTGGGAGTCAATTCGACATTGCGCCGCGCTTTAATTTTGAGCCCGCTGTCAATACCTTCATTGCGGTGTCGAATCAAGCGGGATGCGGCTTTCAAAGAAGATTCTACTTGAGCTACCAGTTCTTCGGGCTCAAAAGGTTTAACTATATAAACATCAGCCCCCGTGCTCAGGCCTTTTACTCGGTCTGAGCTTTGACCTTTAGCAGATAAGAATAGAACAGGAATCCAGTTAGTGCGAGGGTCTTCTCTGATGTGCTTGACTAAAGTGTACCCATCCATTTCCGGCATCATCACATCGCAGATGATCAAGTCGGGAACTTCTTGTTCTAGTTTTTCCAGAGCGTGTCTGCCGTTTTCTGCTGTAATGACGTTATAACCCCGAAACTCTAAGTAATCCTTGACTAGCAAGATCAAGTTGGGGTCGTCGTCAACCAGCATCAGCCTTTTTTGCTCTCCTGAATTATTTTCCTTTGTCATGTTAATTCCCGCTAAAGTATTCCGCTGGCTTGCTTGTTTTCACTCCGGTGTTTTCGGGTCGTCCCCCCTTATCCCCTGCGGGGGTTTGGAGGACGGTGATGGGGTGAAGGCATTGCGGTGAGGGGAAAGCGGGGCGGGTATTACCGCTTCCGAACCTGTTGTTGATGCCCGTTTGTCAATGTCTTGCGACCAGGAACGGAGCCAAAACCTGTGATGGGCGATCCTGTAACGATCGACCTTAATTGATTGGAGACTGTCTGGGAGAGCCTTAGTTATATTTAATCTCGATCGGTTTAATTGCAGGTTGATGCCCCGGTTTTAAATGATACTTCTGATATAGAGAGATTTAAGCAGGATCCCTACTTACGTGTTTAACTTTTTCTAGTGTAGTTTGGCAAATTGCTTACTGCCTAGCACTGAGAAATTTTTTGGGCAAACTCACGCTACTTTGAGCTGTCACAGGTGCGATCGACTCGACGCTGAACAATAATCAGATTCTCACCCTTAAATTTAACATTTAAACGCTACAATTAAGGGTTTTGCTCCGTCAGAGTTGTTACTGGTAAAGGTTGAGTCAAGAAAGCGTATTCTTGAACCACCTTGGAGTTGAGGAGATGTTCCTGAATAATTCTCTCGATCGCCACGGGTGTAACGTCGCGATACCAAACTCCGTCTGGATAGACTACCATGATTGGCCCTTGAGTACAAACTCGTAGGCAATTGGCTTTGGTACGAAAGATGCAGGTAGGCCGTGAGACACTGGGCCGATCCAATCCCAGTTCTTGCAAGCGTTTTTTGAGGTAGTTCCATGCTTCGAGACTGGCGGCGCGATCGCAGCACTTGGGCACGGTTTGGTCAGCACAGATAAAAATATGTCGCTCTATGTGAGCCAGTCCCAGGCTTTCCACACACACCCTCAAGTCTTGAGAGCAAGATTCATCCTGATTTTCTGACATCTGAATTCCTGGGTAAATAGATTTTAAATTTTACCTCACTCCCCCACTCTCCCCCTCTGGGACTCTCCCATTCTCCGCCACTTTCCGACTCTCCCACTCCTTCTGGGTTCGGGAACCCGTACAGACACGCAAGTTGCGATCGCCCTTAACTAAAGCTAAATTAGCACTCAGGAGTCGAGAGTGCTAATATGTCAGTTGTAAGTAGTCGGCTGTTGCTTTGACAGTGACTCCTGACCACTGACTGACGACAATCTGTAATCTGGAGATTTATTTATGGCAGCAGTATCACTGAGTGTTTCTACCGTTAAACCACTAGGCGAGCGCGTGTTCGTGAAAGTAAGCGCTAGCGAAGAAAAAACCGCCGGCGGCATCCTTCTGCCTGACACAGCCAAAGAAAAGCCCCAAGTAGGGGAAGTCGCGGCAGTGGGCCCCGGCAAACGCAATGACGACGGTCAGCGCGTGGAAATGGAAGTCAAAGTCGGTGACAAAGTTCTGTACTCGAAGTATGCCGGCACCGACATCAAACTCGGCACCGATGAATACGTCTTGTTGGCAGAAAAAGATATTCTGGCGATCGTTAACTAATTAATCATTAGTCATTAGTCATTAGTCATCAGTCATTAGTTCGATCGCGAACAACGCCAACAAACTAATGACAAACGACAAATGACCGCCATCCAAAAATCCCAAATCTTAAACCCAAAACCCCCAAAAAACTATGGCTAAGCGTATAATCTACAACGAAAATGCACGTCGCGCCCTCGAACGCGGTATGGACATTCTCGCCGAAGCAGTGGCAGTTACCCTCGGTCCCAAAGGCCGTAACGTAGTTCTCGAAAAGAAATTCGGAGCTCCTCAAATCGTCAATGACGGCGTTACCATCGCCAAAGAAATCGAACTAGAAGACCATGTAGAAAATACAGGCGTTGCTCTAATTCGTCAAGCCGCCTCCAAAACCAACGACGCAGCAGGCGACGGCACCACAACTGCTACTGTTCTGGCCCACGCAATGGTCAAAGAAGGCCTGCGGAACGTAGCTGCTGGTGCAAATGCGATCGCCCTCAAACGTGGTGTTGACAAAGCAACCACCTTTTTGGTAGAAAAGATTGCCGAACACGCCAAACAAGTAGAAGATTCTAAAGCCATCGCTCAAGTCGGCTCCATCTCCGCCGGCAACGACGACGAAGTTGGCCAAATGATTGCCAACGCCATGGACAAAGTGGGCAAAGAAGGCGTGATTTCCCTTGAAGAAGGCAAATCCATGACCACCGAACTCGAAATCACCGAAGGGATGCGCTTCGACAAAGGCTACATTTCGCCTTACTTCGTTACCGACACCGAACGGATGGAAGCGGTGCTTGACAACCCCTTCATCTTGCTGACAGACAAAAAAATCGGCATGGTACAAGACTTAGTACCAGTGCTCGAACAAGTAGCACGTTCTGGAAGCCCGCTGCTGATCATTGCAGAAGACATTGAGAAAGAAGCTCTAGCTACCCTCGTTGTCAACAAACTGCGCGGTGTGCTCAATGTAACTGCTGTCAAAGCACCTGGTTTTGGCGATCGACGCAAAGCCATGTTAGAAGATATCGCCGTTTTGACCGGCGGTCAACTAATCACCGAAGACGCCGGTTTGAAACTGGAAAACACCAAACTGGACATGATCGGCAAAGCTCGCCGCATCACCATCACCAAAGACAGCACCACAATTGTTGCCGAAGGTAACGAAGTCGCAGTCAAATCTCGCTGCGAACAAATTCGTCGTCAAATGGACGAAACCGAATCTTCCTACGACAAAGAAAAACTGCAAGAACGCTTGGCCAAATTGGCTGGTGGCGTTGCAGTCATCAAAGTTGGCGCTGCGACTGAAACCGAAATGAAGGATCGCAAACTGCGTTTAGAAGATGCGATCAACGCCACCAAAGCTGCTGTGGAAGAAGGCATCGTTCCTGGTGGTGGTACAACTTTGGCTCACCTAACTCCTCAATTAGAAGAGTGGGCTAATGGCAACCTCAAGGGCGAAGAATTGACCGGCGCATTAATTGTTGCCCGTGCTTTGGCTGCTCCTCTGAAGCGGATTGCTGAAAATGCTGGTTTGAATGGCGCTGTGATTGCTGAGCGCGTCAAAGAAAAGCCATTTAACGTTGGTTTCAACGCAGCGACAAACGAGTTTGTCGATATGTTTGAAGCTGGTATCGTTGACCCTGCGAAGGTGACTCGTTCTGCTCTGCAAAATGCCGCATCTATTGCCGGCATGGTGCTGACAACTGAGTGCATCGTTGTTGACAAGCCCGAACCGAAGGATGGCGCTGCTGCTGGTGCTGGCGCTGGTATGGGTGGCGGCGACTTCGATTATTAATCGATAGTCGATCGTTTGATGGGGCGGGCTTTAGGGCCTGCCCTGTTATATTGATAATTGTTACAGAACGGAATGTGATACTTTCCCATCCTTTCCCATCATTGTGATAATTCTAGATATCGATGAAGATCCCCTTGGAAATTCTTGACACTTCCAACTAGAAGTTTTAGGATAGAACGAAAGAAACAATTGAATAAAATACCCGGCCGGGGCGCACCATCGCCTCGGCTTTTTAGGTTTTTATGATTTTATTTCGATCTCTTTTCGCTAAGTTTGGCTTGCCTTTTCCACTGGGAAAACAATTTTTAAACTGCTCCGGTCGGAAGTCACAATCGTCAAGATAAAGCTCTGGGTACTGTTAGGTCACGTTAAAACCCCAGATCATAACCCAATGGCCAAACCCTACGTTTACATTAAAACTTCGGAAAGTTAAAATGAACTTGCCAACTGCTGAACAAGGAATCAGATGTGTCATACTATGTCAATCCTTAACCAATACATTCACCCCTGTTTTCATTGTCCGCCTAGACGAGCGAACAGGTAATCTATTTATATTGGCAGGAGATAATATAGAGATAGAAATCTATCGCAATGGTTTGTGGAGGTTTTTGTGAGCGAGCCTGAATTTAATAGGATGACTAAAATAGAGCTAAGAGCTTATGTCATTGCTCACCCCAATGATAGAACAGCGTTTCATGCCTTTGTTGACCGTTTTACCTCTGAAGCCTCAACCAAGACGTTTGACCTCCCGAAATCAAGTGCTGATGTTGAGGAAGTTGATATCTTGGTTAGACAAAAATTAGAGCAACTAAAGACGAGTTAGCTCTAAAAAAGCGATCGCCCCTTGCCTGAAATGGTGAGGGATTTTTTTTCTGCGATACAATCAAGACAGCACTTAAAAAGCGTGATTTAAACATGGTAACAAGCTTAAATGTATTGCAATCCCAACCATCTAGCCAATGGAAAGTGACACTCCTGTTAGAAACTCTCTCATCAGGACAGGTTTCTGCTTCTGTTTTCGAGTTTCCGCACTGTCGAGTTGAAGCAGCAACTCGGGAAGAAGCCATTACCCAACTTCAAACCAAATTGTTAGAAAGACTTAAGCATATTGAAGCTATTTCCTGGGAAGTACCGATTCAGGCTTCAGAACCCACCTGGATGCAATTTGCGGGTGTGTTTAAAGACGATCCAGATTTTCAGGAAATTATGGACGAGATTCGTGCCGAACGTACCTCTGACGATGACTCTGAAATCGATCCCTCATACTACCTGTAGAGGTGATTTATAACATAGTAAGCTAACATGAATCTATCATTTAAAGATTTAAGGTTTATTATAGAAGCGATTGAACACCAAATCAATGCCTATCAAGAACGTTTGCAAGTAATTGAAGATGTAGATGAGGATGAGGCAGCAGATCTAGGGAATGATATTAAATTTTTAGAGCTTCTCCACGCAGACATGACGACAACTTTAGAGCAGAATACTACTGAACGGGAAGATATCGCTTATGAACAAGCACTATCTGAAGCCCTGGAAGAGACTTTTGCAGAGTGGGAAACTATCGAAGCGATGACAGCAGAGGAGGCCTGTGAACGGATCAGAGCAATTTCAAATCAAGCTCTCGAACAACTTTGAGAGAACTCAGCAAAAACTAATCCGCGATCGCTATCGTAAAAATCAGGCAGGATTAGTAAAATTTATGGATAATTATGAAGTTTCCGATGAAAGTAACAATTTAGCCGATAGTGGAGACGGTGAAACGGTCGAGGATAAACTTGGAGAAAATAAATCTAATGATAGCTAAACTAACTTGTATTATTCAGTCTTATGGCTCGTACTAATCTCTTAGAGACCCGGACTACTAGCTTCGGGGACTTAATCGGCAATGGCAAAATCTATCGAGTACCGCCATTCCAACGCGATTATTCTTGGACAGAAGAGAACTGGGAAGACCTCTGGCAAGATATTTTGATGCTGCACAACAACCTCAGTGTTAGCCATTACATGGGAGCAATTGTGCTACAAAGCTCGGCTACTGCTGACAAAGAATTTACAGTCATCGATGGTCAACAGCGATTAGCCACTCTCAGCATTATTGCCGTTGCTGTGATTGAAAAAATCCGACTGCTGGTAGAGCAAAATGTTCAGCCTGAAGCCAACCGAGAACGGCAAGAAATTCTCAAGCGTACCTATCTGGGCGATCGAGATCCGCGTTCTCTCCGTTATTCTAGTAAACTATTTTTAAATGAAAATAATGATGATTTCTATCAAAGCAATTTGGTCAATCTCAGAAAGCCGTTAAATATCCGATCGCTCTCGAAATCCAATCAACTACTATGGCAAGCTTTCGATTACTTTTCCCAAGAATTAGAAAAACTGTCTGACATATTTCAGGATGGAGAAAAACTAACTGCTTTTCTAGGAGATACTGTTTCTCAACGGCTACTTTTTATCCAAATTAGCGTCGAAGATGAACTGAACGCTTACACTGTTTTCGAGACACTAAATGCTAGGGGATTAGAACTAACTTCCACTGATTTGTTGAAGAATTACCTTTTTTCATTGTTTCAAGGCCCAGACGATTTAAAAGCAGCTCAGCGACAGTGGAAGCGCATTATCAATATGGTTCAGATGGAGGAGTTTCCCGCATTTTTGCGATACTATCTCAGTCTAAATTATTCCAGAGTGCGACGCGAGCGCTTATTTAAGTTAGTTCGAGAATCTGTCAAAAATGCTCAACAAGCTTTTGACTTGCTTGACAAACTTGAGAATTTTAGCAGCTTATTTGTAGCTCTTGGTAGTCCGAATGATGAATTTTGGCGCGATACTCCGCAGAATCAACCATATATTCGCGCGCTGAACTTGTTTCGGGTTAAGCAGGTATATCCAACCCTATTTGCTGCTTATCAGAGATTCTCGGCTGAAGATTTTACTCGCTTGCTAAAGCTTGTAGTTGCTATTTCCTTCCGCTACAGTATCGTTAGCAGCTTGAATCCCAATGAGTTAGAATTGCTTTACAATAACGCTGCGCTCGACATTACTAGCGGCAAAATAACGGGTATGCGACAGGTGTTTGATGCACTGCGTCCGGGGTATGTTAAGGATGAAAAATTTCAGCAGGACTTTGCTTTGCTTTCTCTGTCTACAAAAGGTCAAAAGCGTAAGTTAGTTCGTTACATTTTTTGCAACCTAGAGGCAGATGAATCTGGCATTGAGGTTAATGAAGATAGTTTTTCTATAGAACACATTTTGCCGGAAGTACCAACAGATGAGTGGCGACAAAATTTCACTGATGTCCAGATAGAGGAAATGGTTTACCGTCTTGGTAATTTAAGTCTTTTAGAACCTTCTTTTAATCGCGATATTGGACAAAAAAATTATCAGATAAAACGAGAAAAATATCAGCAGAGTGTTTATGCTTTGACAAAGAACATCTTGGCAGAAGATTGGACGCCAGATGCGATCGCAGCCCGTCAGAGGAATTTAGCACGGCGGGCAGTTCATATTTGGCAATCAGATTTTTCTTGATTTTTAAATCTATTGCTATTGCTATCTAGGATTGCTCTGGATACGGGTATTGATGTCCGATTCTCGGAGAAGTACGATCGCCCCCTGTGCGTGTAAAATTGACTACAGTCTAAATATTTTCAGCGTAACAATAAGAAACTCAATCCTTAACACATCACTCTCAACAAGCACCACAATCATCATGAAACTTTACCATACTCCGATTTCCTTCAACTCCCGCCGCGTGTGGATCGCCCTCATCGAAAAAAACCTCGACTTTGAATTAGTAACAATTCACTTGGACGGCGATCACTTAAAGCCTGAATTTGTGGCAATGAATCCTTTTCACCGCATCCCTGTTTTGGTCGATGGTGACTTCACTGTCGTCGAGTCTCTGGCAATTCTTGACTATCTAGAAGCGAAGTATCCCGAACCGGCAATGCTCCCGAAAGATGCGAAAGATTTGGCAATTGTGAAAATGGTACAATTGGTCACGGTGAATGAACTTGGGCCGGCACTTTACCCCCTCAGTAGTGAAAGAATGGGCTGGGGAATTCCCGAAGCGCAGGTAATTGCAAAGGCTAAGGAAAAAGTTGATACTGTACTGACATTCTTTGAAGGTTTGTTGGACGATCGCCCTTTTTTCGGTAGCAACACTGTAACATATGCCGAGTGCGTTGCCGGTACCGTCGTGCCTTTGCTATCTTGGGTTGGTGTATCTATAGACAGATATCCCAAAATTCAAGCTTGGTGCGATCGCCTAATCTCCCGTCCCTCATTCCAGCAAACCCAATTCACCAAAGCAGACTTGGCGGCTTTCGCATCAAGGAGACAAAAATTTCTCGAACAATCTCCAGCATAATGAATAAATTAATTGTCAAGGAATCGCTCTTTTTTCTAGCTGTGTTCACCTGCATCCAACTTCCGATCGCAGCAATGGCACAGCCTGCAACTCGATCGAACTACGAATCAATTAACGTCAAACAGTTCCTGGGCGATCGCCAAATTACAGTTTCCACTCCCAAAGATATCGCAGCTAAACTCTTTAGCAGCGATCGAGAATCTGAAGGTAGAAAAAGCGATGCAATTTCGGTGGAATATCCAACGCGAGAAACAGCAGTAATTGTGCATACAGTCATTGGTTTAGCTGACGATTCTGTCGCAGGAATGCGCCACCGCATCGAACTTGCATTCAAGCAAAATAAGTGGGAAATTGTCTGGATAGGCAGACAATCAAAGTGTCAGCCAAATCGCGGACATCAAAATTGGGCGGCGGGTCGTTGTAAGTAGGAAAAATGATAGATTTTAGATCGCTAATCCCCCGATATTCACCGTGGGAGCAGTCTAAAATCTAACATCTAACATCGCACAACGATCGCACAAAATTCTGGTTAAGCAAATCTCCGCCGCAACAGAGGTTGAATGCTCAACAATGCTACTGCATCAAAGGCTAGCAAGACTAACAACGCTCCTCCAAAGGTGACATTACCCCAGGGAGCTTGCATGACGACACTTGCTAGGGACCAATCGCTGTGCAAGTACAAATAGCGGATGGGTTCGATCGCATAACTGAGAGGATTGAGTGTCACCACAACTTGCAACCAGTCTGGCATAAAGGACAGCGGCGCGAGGGCTGTGCTGGCAAATAATAGTGGTAAGTTAGTAACAAAAATTACCGCAATTAATTCTACGTGGCCGGGAAGAGCGAAGGCTAAACCGAGACTCAAACCCGTTACACCCAAAACTAACAACAGCACTATGAGGGCGATCGCCCCTAGTCCGGCAATTCCCGGCAATCCTGCGCCCAAGAATGCGCCCGCCGTCACAATTGCGCCGGTTTGGATGAAGCTGAGGGTAACGATGAAAATAGCCGAAGCTAGGACGATGGAAAATCTGGAAGCTAGGGGCGCGACTAATAGGCGGTTGAGAAATCCGAATTCGCGATCGAACATAATCGGCAAACCGGCATTCAGCGCCCCTGCAAAGGCAGTAAAAACTATAACACCAGCGCCGAGAAATTGTCCGTAATTCTGGCTTTCGCCGAACAAGCCTGCGGGAGCATTTTCAAATAGAGCTCCGAACAAAACCAACCACATCAGCGGCTGAATAATGCCTGCAACTAGCGTCGAGGGGCGGCGCTGCAATTGAATAAACAGGCGCTTGGTTAAGGCGAGTGTTTCTTGGATGAAGTCGCCCAGCAGGGAACTCGAAGTGTCAGCGGATGGGGTGGCGAGTGGCCGCTGCTGGTTGAGGTTGTTGGGGGATGTAACAGTACCGCTCATAATTGCTTACGCTGATTTTGATTAAATTTAACTATCTTTAGGGTAGCAAGTCTGGAGGAATTGGTGGCGATCGGGCGATCGCTCTTTGTGTAGAGTTTTGGTAAACTGAATATCATGTTACCTGTCTAATTAGTTGATGACTGGCATTAACCGCGAACTAACACCAGACGCTAGAAATAGTTTATTTAACAAACATCTTCCCGGTACGTCACAGGTGGAACGACTGCTAAGGAAAGAGGGAAAAGCTCATATTTTTAATGACAGAGCTACACTAGATGCAGTGACGGAGGCTATTATTGAGAGAGGATATCTGACAGGGGTTGAGGATGAAACCGATGACTACGAACGTTATGGACTCTACTTTGATGATGCGATCGGCTATCAAGTTGGAGCAGATGGTAGTCGCATTCCCCTTTATTACGCTGAAATAAAAATTATCAAAGGAACAGATAAATATCATGTTATCCCACGCACCAGACCTCGCCGAACAAGTTAATGATTGGGAATTTATCGAATTGTGGGTAGATCCGATTGTTTTTCCGCCTCGAATTTTGATGTTAGTGAGTGGAAAGAAGGGAGGTTTTTGTATTTATGACCCATCAGCAAACTATAAGTCTCTGTTTTTAAGTTCAAGCTATGATGAGGCTCATTCATGGCTTTTGGAAGATGAATATGAGCGCTGTGATGGTCGGCTTTTGGCGGAGGAAATTGCTTGAATTTTTCAGAGGAGATATTGTGGTAAAATTTAGAATAAGTTCTCATTAACCCTACTGGATATGCTACATTGAGTAGGAAGAATTTGGCAAAAAAATGTCTTGTACTTTCACGGCAATTGTTTATTGGGAAGAGGATGTTTATGTAGCCGAGTGTCCTGAAGTGGGAACGGCTAGCCAAGGAGAAACGATCGAAGAGGCGATCGGCAATCTCAAAGAGGCAACGGAACTTTATTTAGAAGAATTTCCTCTGCCTAAAAATTCCCCCCGTCTGCTAACTACATTTGAAGTATTGAGTGCCTAAACTACCACGAGTTAGTCCGGCTAAACAATGGAGGATAAAGCTATGTCATCAAGCGCGATCGGCACTTTGGTCAAAATCATGGAATCTCTGCCGGAAACTCTGCAAGATAGAGTCGTTGAACACCTGCGAGAATACATTCTGAAATCAAATATTACTGTTCCTGTCAACCCCGACGGTAAATTAGAAATTCCCGCTGAGATTGAAGCTCAACTAAAGCCTGGGGATAGATATACAGTGACTGTCACCGCAGATAGTATTGTTTTTCAGAAGGTAAAAGCAGGTTTCGACTGGGAGGAACTGCGGCGGCGTAGAGAGTCTTTACCACCCGATCCTAATCCGATGACAATGGAGGAAATTTGCGAAATTGTCAGGGAAGTGCGTCGCGAGAAACGTTTGGAAAGAGAGTCACAACAATGAAAGTAAATGCTATAATAAGGCTGAGTTAATTTTCGATTTTAATTCAAATAACACAAGGAGATAATAATGACAATTGCAGCCATTTATGAAAAGGGTGTGTTGCGGCTAATGCAGCCAATGGAACTCCCAGATGGAACCAGTGTTGAAATAATCGTTATTCCGAAACCATCTCATTCTGAGCATAAAAATCCTGCTGATATTCTGGCAGATATCGCAGCTTTACCATTAGAAGAGAATGCAGATACATTCTCTGGTCGAGACCATGATAAAATATCTAACAGTGCTATGCTAGATAAGAGAGCGATCGGAATAGGGAGGAAAAAATCTTGTCAACTATCACCGATATAGGAACTTTAATTAGTCGCGATCCAGACATACATGGTGGCTGTCCAATTATTGCCGGCACTGGTGTTACAGTCCGTCGCATTGCTATTTGGTACAAGCAAAGTTTGAGTGCAGAAGAAATTGCCGATCGCATCGGGCATTTAACTCTCACCCAAGTTTATGCAGCTTTGACTTATTACCATGCTAACCGAGATGAAATTGATGCTGACATTGCAGCGGAAGCAGCCGAAGGCGATCGCATAGAAGCATTGAATTCCCAGCGTAAGATTCAACAGCAGCCGACGGATATAGATTTGGAAGTAACAACAATGGCAAACTATCCCAGTCGCCGAGAATTTATGCAATTGCCGCTAGAAGAGAGGCGAATCATTCTAGCAAAACAAGCTGAGGTAATGTTGCAACATTACCAGGAAGATAGAGAATGGCAAGAATTAGAAGCAGGAGATTTAATTGACTACTAACTCTCCTTCTCCTAAACGGGGTGATATTTGGTTGGCGAATTTTGACCCAACAGTGGGAGCAGAAATCAAAAAAATCCGTCCGGCTGTAGTGGTAAGTTCTGATAGTGTTGGCAAGTTACCACTGAAATTGGCTGCACCTATCACTGATTGGAAAGCATATTATGCTGGCAACATCTGGCACGTTAAGATTGACCCAGATATTGCTAATGGTTTAACGAAAGTTTCCGCAGTAGATGTGTTGCAATTGCGCGGTATGGATGTACAAAGATTCATTCGTAAAATCAGAGAACTTTCGACTACTGATAGGTCGGAAATTGCCAGGGCGATCGCGGCTGTAGTAGAGTATCAGTAGTTACTTATCAAGGGCGATCGCACGGTTACTCAAGCAAGGGCGATCGCTCTTGGGCATAGCATGAAAGGTATGACTCCTTACGACCCATCTACACAATAAAAACCCACACGAAGTTCTTCAATTTTTAATAGAGGAAAATCCAAGCATTTATGTGCTTTATCCTTCCATTTTATCGTTTCAGCATTAACCATTCGCAGAGAAAGGTTAGCCTCTTCACGATTGACTTGGGGTGCATATAATGTGTGACATTTAGTTTGAAGCGAATGTTTACTTACATACTCCTGAAATAGTGAAATAGCCTCGCTTAACTCAATAGCTGTATTATCTATCCAAGTTCGCCCATCTTCAGTTATGGCAACTGTGGTTTTGCCTTTAGCTATCTGTACGTCATGCTTATCCCAGTCAATTTCCATACTTAACTGTGCTCTGCACAGATTTTCACTGTCTAACGCATAAACATGGACTTTACTAATCCACTTATTTTCAATTCCTTTTAAAATAGATTCTTTTATGAACTCTACCGAAAGGTCTGTTGTGTGACGTAGTGCGATATTGACCTGTATTTTTATGGCTTCGATTCTAGTCCAAGTTGTTGTTTTTGAATAGGTAACTGTCTTAGCCATTTTTAAATTTACCTCAAATGATTGATTAATTGACCTGACTGAAGAAGATTTTTACCAATTTGTACTATCCACTCTAATTGAATAGTTTGCTCTAAAACTGGCTCTCTAGCATTATTACGATCGGTAATAATTTCTATGGCTATGCGAGTGCCACCTGCTTTTTGAATTAATTTCCAGAGTTCGTCATCTATAAGGCTAGCTCTGAGATGGCAGAAGAAAGCAACAGGTTGAGATTCAAATTCTCTTACAAGGGCTTCGCATTCTTTGGAATTAATCTCTGAAAAAATACCCTGGACTATTTTTGCTTTCTCTTCTAAAGTTGGCTTCCACTCAAATGCCGTCATTCTACCTGCACGAACTAGAGGTTCATACAACTTAGTGAAATCATTACCAGTTATGATAATAGGAATGCGTCTAGTAGGTATTCCCTCTACTAAATTCGGGTAATCTACAAGGTGCATCAGTTCACCAAAAACGGTTTGGGTGTTTACGGTGTATTGAACCAAACTTCCCCAATTACCTAATCCTGTATCTATGTCATTTATCAGCACTACTGCTGCTCTGCACTTACCCTTTTCAATGCAATCGCTCGCTTTGAGATAAGTGTCTCTAACAAGTTGAGCAGGCTTTCCAGAATCGGGGCTTTCTAACTGTCCACCAGATATTAAGAATGCTTTAACACCAATTTCGGTTAGAATTTGTTCGCACTGGTAGGTTTTTCCATCTCCTGATGCTCCATGAATTCCCAATAATAATGGAACACGATCTGTAATTTTGGTCATTAAGTTTTTGACAATATGAAGCTCTAATGCACGCCTGAATCGTTCAGGAATATAAGTTGTTTTATTCATCTATAACCTCAGCGCTTGAGTGAAGATTTTCGATCTTGCGAACTGCATCGTTAATCCTCTTTTGCCAAGGAGTTTCAGTTTCTTGTTTAACTATTGGCTCCCATTCTGCTGAAGAGTCTGTCCTTACAGATTCAGAGACATTCAAATTTCTGCTCTGTTGTAACTGTGAATTCTCATACTTTACATCCTGCTGCTCAACAGGTTCCCAACCAAGAAGATTCTCTTTCAAATTTTCCTCCTTAGACTCTGGAGGCAAACCTAATTCTTGACGCCTTTGGGCTATGATTTCTTTTAACCGTTCCAAGTAAACTTCCAGTTCTTTCTCCACATCTCTGTCTTGGAAGGGCAAAATTGGCTTTCTAACTGGTTTTTCGAGTGCTATTTTACCGGGTAAAATTTTTAAATCCGGGTCTTTCTTTGCTAAAGTATTGATTTCGTCTAGTATCTTACTGGTAATTTCCTGACGTTCTTGTTCTTGAGGTTTTTGCTTAAATAGCTTAAAAAAGTCAATGACTTTGCTAGCTACTATTTCTTCTAGCTGTTCCTTTACTACTTCTTTTACCCTACCCGTCATCAGATCAGTTATCAGGTCACGCAGCACAGAACTAGCTATATCAAAGACGATTGTTAAGAATTCCACTTGGCTTAGTTTTCAATTCAATCAAAATATTATTTACATATTAAATAGTGAAATCCAGTTCTGTCAAGTGGCAAAACATAATATTTTATCAGGACTTTACTCAAACCTTTTGTTGAAAAACCTCATCTTTTATCACACACATCATAAAACATCATTAAAGTCTGATATGATAGCAATATCATATACACTACTTGACTATGGACATTAAGGAAGTCTTGAGATTTGCCGATGACCTGGTTTTAGCCAAAACTGGCAAACACCTAGACAGGCTGCAAGAAGCTGTCTTACACGCAGGTTGGCAAGGTAAAAGATATTCCCAAGTTGCTAAAGAATTTCATTGTACCGAACGTCATGTTGGAAATATCGCCTCAAAATTATGGAAAATTATGTCAGAAATTTTAGAGGAAAATGTAAATAAATCTACTTTTAAGTCTGCAATGGAAAGGTATCAAGTTTCTCACAATTCTAATTTCCTCAATTCTAATTTTTTAGAACAGGGTAACATCAACTTCTGCACACAAATCTCACACCCTCCAAAAGCTCCACAAAACTCACCCCCAACAGAAACCTCGAATCAAGACAACACCCAACAGAAACCGCGACTCGATTTAAGAGATGCACCGGAGCTCAAAACCTTCTACAATTCCACATCCTCACCCCTCACCACCCTCGAAACCTGGATTTTAGAGCAAAACTGTCGCCTCCTCACCATCACAGGCATGGCAGGCGCCGGCAAAAGCGCGATCGCCCGTAACCTCATCCCCCAAATTCAAACTCAATTCGATCGCATCATCTGGCGCAGTCTCCGCACCTCCCCACCCCTCGAAATAACTCTTAAAAATATTATTCAATTTCTATCAAATCAAAACCCCCCCAACCCCCCCTTACCAAGGGGGGGCGAAGAGCGACAAACCTCCCTCTTACCAAGGGGGGGCGAAGAGCGACAAACCCCCCTCTTACCAAGGGGGGGCGAAGAGCGACAAACCCCCCTCTTACCAAGGGGGGGCGAAGAGCGACAAACCCCCCCCTTGGTAAGGGGGGGCGAAGGGGGGGTTTTCCCCGCCAACATCGATGCTCAGTTGTCAATCCTCATAGAAACATTGCGCGAAAATCGCTGTCTGATCATCCTCGATGACGTGCAGCAAATTCTCAGCAGCGGGCAACTTGCAGGAAATTACAAACCCGGATATGAAAATTACGGAACCCTATTTAAACTCATCGGCGAAATTCCCCACAATAGCTGCTTAATCCTCAATAGTTGGGAACCTCCCTCAGACATCCTCACATTCACCGACGATAATTCAGCAGTATGTTTATTACAATTAACTGGTTTAGGTGAAGCAGCCACAGAAATTCTGAGAGAAAAAGGTTTATTGGATGAAGAATACTGGCCAGAATTGATTGAGCTTTATCAAGGCAATCCCCTCTGGTTAAAATTAGTCGCTCAAACTATAAACAACTTATTTAGCGGTAGAGTATCTCAATATTTAAGTTATCAACCAGTGTTTTTAGGTGACGAATTGACACCGATATTGCAGCAGCACTATCAGCGGTTGTCGGAAATAGAAAAACAGGCGATCGCCCTAATCAGCCATGAAAGTGATCCTGTTTCATTTACCCTATTGATGTCAAAATGTCAAGGTTCGCAGGTCGAATTATTTAAAGCAATTCAATCTTTAGACAGACGGGGCATCATTGCAAAATTGAGCTGTGAATCTGAAACGATTTTCACGATTCCACCTGTGTTAAAACAATATGTTCAGATGATTCTTTGATCTTATACCATTTTCATAAAGTCCTACTACAGATGTAGTTCAAAGCCCCCCCTTGGCAAGGGGGGGTTGGGGGGGTAGATATGTAGCGCTACTTTATGAAATTGATCTTACTCCATTTCTTCCATTTCCTCGACTTCAATGGACTGCAATTGAGTGGGAGTTGCGGGAATAGCTGCAATGATTGCATCAATTACTTTGGCGACTGGCAGAATCTGCATCCCCAAATCTGGCACTGGTTGATTCTTGGGAATAATTGCTCTTTTAAAACCTAGTTTCGCGGCTTCTCTCAACCTTAATTCTAATTGAGAAACAGGGCGAACTTGTCCCCCTAAACCGACTTCTCCTAGTAACACTGTCCTGGCATCAACTATGCGATCGCGAAAACTGGCTACAACGGCGATCGCCACTGCCAAATCCGCCGCCGGTTCTTCTACCTTCAACCCTCCCACGGATGCTACAATTGTATCTAATTTCGACAGGGGAATCCCAACTCTTTTTTCCAAAACTGCTAAAATTTGTTGCAATCTACTATTATCCACTCCCGTGGTAGAACGGCGGGGGGAACCAAAACTCGCAGGGCTGACTAAGGCTTGAATTTCTACTAAAATTGGTCTCGTTCCTTCGCAAGTCACTGTCGTTGATGTACCGGGGGAAAACTCGTCCCGATTTCCTAAAAATAACTCCGATGGATTGTCTACTTCTCGCAATCCCTCGGCTACCATTTCAAAGACTCCGATTTCATGAGTTGCACCGAAACGGTTTTTCATTGATCGCAACAGTCGATGGGAAGCAAAGCGATCGCCCTCAAAATATAGTACAGTATCTACTAAATGTTCCAATACCCTCGGCCCGGCTAAACCTCCATCTTTGGTAACGTGACCTACAATAAATAACGTAATATTTTCTCTTTTTGCCACCTGCATCAAAGCCGAGGTACATTCCCGCACCTGAGCCACCGATCCTGGTGCTGATGTTAAACTAGCAAAATAAATAGTCTGGATACTGTCAATAACTGCTACATTCGGTTTTAGGGCTTCCAACTCCCGCAACACAACTTCTAAATCCGTCTCTGGAAGTAAGTAGAAATTCTCGGCTGAATGATCCTCAGAATCAGTTTGAGCGGCCCCGTTATTAGCGTGTCCGTTACTGTCAGATAAATCTGAGCTCTTACTTGACAAATCAACCGGATTAGCCACTCCCAAACGTTGCGATCGCAATTTCACCTGCTGGCCAGACTCCTCGGCACTTACATACAGTATGCGATCCTTGCGCGCCAACTGATTTGCCACCTGCAACAACAGCGTCGATTTCCCAATCCCCGGTTCCCCCCCAATCAATACCAGGGAACCGGGAACAATACCACCTCCCAACACGCGATCGAACTCAGCATAGCCCGAAGGCCAGCGAGATTGAGTTTGGTCAGCAATCTGCGATAATCTAAAAGATACCCTGGGTTGACCCTTGGATTTATCAGGAGGTGCACCGCCTGCTGCCTTAGTCGTTACCCCAGTCAAACCAGCCCGTGGTACGGCAATGGTAGATTGTTCTACCTGCTCGTCGAAAGAATCCCACTTCTGACAGCTAGGACATCTGCCAAAATATTGTGGCGACTCATACCCACATTCCCGACAAATATATTGTATTCGAGGTTTTGGCATTGTTTACTATGATAAATAATTGCCGAACACATTCTTTCCAAGTCTGAACTAAAGCAATCATAAAGCTTTCAGAGCGATCGCCACAGGCGGATCAGTGTTAGAGTCGATAGGGGCATCTCTACCCCTACCTCTCATTCAGAACGGAACGTGAAACTTTCGTTTCATTCCGCTCCTTGGTATCTCCATCCTTTGTTAAGGGTTCAATTCAAAACGGGTGTTATGC
>NZ_JBGJZU010000056.1:0-41123 GCF_041354475.1 Microcoleus sp. | reverse complement strand
GATCAACCGACTCAAGCAATTTCGTCGGATCGCAACCCGATATGAGAAGCTGGCTGCAAATTATACAGCCATGATTACGATCGCCTGTATCTGGTTATGGTTGTAGTTTGAAAACACGCCCTAGGGCATTAGTCCTGATGCCACCACCTGCAACCCAAAAATTACAAATAACAAATAACATATAACTAATCAACAGTGATTAACTGTGAACAGTACCATCGGGTAATATAGTTCCCGATAATCGGGCTCCGGTAAGTTTTACCATTACTCGATCGCCATAACCGATTTTAGCTCCTGTTAAATCTGCACCACTCAAGTCAGCGCCACTCAAATCGGCTCCGATTAAGTTAGTTTCTCTCAAGTTGGCATTGATTAAACAAGCTCCTAATAGGTTAGCTCTGAACAAATTGGCTTTATGCAAATTTGCGCCTGTGAGGTTAACGTTATGTAGAAAAGCATCGCTTAAGTCGGCTTGACTCAAGTTAGCATTGCTCAAGTTTCTGCCGGCAAAATCCTTTTCTTTTAAGGAAGCTCCTTTGAAGTTGGAACCGCTCAAATCGGGACTTTGTGGGGTAGCGGGGCGGTAAGATGAAGATGAGGATGAGGATGAGGATGATTGGTAACGGGGCGTAGTTGAATAGGGCCCAGAAGGATTTGCAGAAGAGTTTCCAGCATATTTTCCACGATAAGCCTCTGAAGCATAACGGGTTTCTTTTGAGCTTGCCGGTGGTGGCTGAGTATTTTGGTATGGAGAGTTTTGGTATGGAGAGTTTCGGTACTGAGAGCTTTGGTACTGAGAGCTTTGGTACTGAGAGCTTTGGTACTGAGAGCTTTGGTGCTGGGTGCTTCTGTGCTGGGTGTTTTGGTGGTGCTGGGTGTTTTGGTGGTGCTGGGTGTTTTGGTGCTGGGTGTTTTTGTGTTGACTATGTTGATTCTGATCCCTGGGTTGAATCGATCGCAATTTTTCGCGAGCTTGATTAATTTCCTTAATCTTTGCTTCAGCTTTTTCTAGCAATCTGGGGCGATCTTTGGGAATGCGATCGGGGTGCCAAATGAACGCTAAATCCTTGTAGGCTTGGGTAATTTCTTCAGGAGTTGCTCCCGGCAATATTTCCAGCACTCTATAGTATTGGTCGAGGTCGTTCATGTTACCACCTTTCGCTTTCAGAAATTAGTAATTAAAAACTAAGATCGGAGTAAAGGCTGCTCTCAAAGCTGGCTTCCCCGATCGTACATTGGATGAACATTAACTCAGTTATGCCACTGCTGGCAAAAAATCCCGGATTCGCTGCAAATATGTTGTGGCATCTTCCAGCATCGGAAAGTGAGATGTATTTGGGATTATAACAAATTCTACTTTGTCGCTGAGGGAAGCGGCTTGTTTGCCCATGATTGCCGGAATAATTTGATCGAATTCTCCAGCTACCAGCAGTGTGGGAACACTTAGGCGCGCAAATTCTTGGGGCATTTCCTCCGCAGCTTTTTTGCTGACTGCTGTCACCATTGTACCTATAGCCGCTTCCTCATCTGCCATTAAGAAATCCTTTAGAAATGCCAAACTGACCTCTGTCGGCAGGGAGCGGTGCAAAAACCGTGCCATAAATAGGCGATCGACAAACGGAATAGAAGCCAACCAAGGTGGCCGGAATTTAACCACATAGCCACCAAATTTGTGAAAAGTTGTAAAGGCTTTTTCGTCGTATTCAAAAATTCCACTGCAAGTCAGAATCGCTTTTTCTACTTTTTCGGGATAAAGGTTAAGGAATAAAGTAGCAATTGATGCACCTGTGGAATGAGCATTAATGTACACGCGACTTAAATTCAAAGCTGCTAGTAATTTGGCCAAGTCATGGGCATAGGTTTCGAGTTCGTAGCTAGACTCAGGAGGATTTTTTGGCAGTGGAGAACGTCCAAAACCTCTCATATCATAAAGCAGACAATCAAACTCACCAGCAATAGCGCGCGCGGTACTTTCCCAGTAGCGAGCCGAGCCTGCCCATCCGTGCAAAAATACCATCACAGGTTTGCCGCTGGGTTCGGCGCTTCCGTCTGCTGTTATCCACTCGTAATAGTGTTCTACACCGCCAATTGAAATAAAAGCCATGATCTCGATGTTAGATGTTAGATATTAGATTTTAACTCATAACTGGTTCCCAGGCTCTGCCTGGGAAACAATATCTAGAGGCTCTGCGTGGTTGCCGAAAATCTGAAAAAACTGCCTCGTTTCCGAACAAAAATTGGAGGCAGAGCCGACCGATCGGCGTTTCCAGGCAGAGCATGGAAACGAGTAAAACTGCCTGGTTTCCGAACAAAAATGGAGGCAGAGCCGACCGATCTGCGTTTCCAGGCAGAGCCTGGAAACGAGTAAAACGAGTGGAAAGAAATCATAAGTCTTAAGCAGCGGATGCAGCTAGCCAAAATAAGCCATCTACTAAAAGCGTGCTCAAAACTGCTCCACTGAATGCCCGCCAGTGCAAAGTGCGATCGCGCAAACTCACCAAACCCACACTTAAAAGCACAGCAATTAAAACCAGAGCCCAACCTATGCCCCAAGGAGTTTCAATTTGTCCGATCGCACTTTGAAAAATCGGCATCGCCAATTCCGGTTCCGCGTGCATGACTTGCCGCCAGTAAGGCATCAAACCGGTTAAGTAAAAATATAAATCAGTAATAGCAGTGCCAAATAGCGAACCTAAATAAAAATATGCTCCCACTTTTCCCCAAGATTTGCCCAAGCACCAAATCGCAAACGGCAAGCCAATTGCTTCTATAGGTAGATGTAAAATTGGTTCCCACCTAAACCAGCCCCAATAGATCGAGCCTGCCAGCCAACATCCGGCAAATCCCAACAATAAGTCTCCCCAAAGTTGGGTTTTTGGGCGAAAAATGAAAATCAAACTAAGCACGAACCACGGGATGGTTGAGAGCAAACTGATGGTTGGATACAAACGCACTAATGGTGCTTGGACAAAAACTGGAATTGATACTAAAAAAGCTGAGGCACCAAATATCAACCACTGCTGGAGGCTGTTTTTTCTGTCTGAAGAAGATACAGAATTTTCGAGGGCGGTGAGATTGAAAATAGGCGCGATCGCTGAGGATAATAAATTAAAGTTAAACAACTGATTGGACTCCGTAACGTTTCAATAAGTGAACTACAAATGTTGCTGCGGTGGCGGGTTTAAAAGTTTCGCTACCCTCGGCTGTGTGAATGATTTGCCAGCCTAGGGCGGTTTGGGGTTGGTGCCACAAATCTAAATGGGCGATGGGTGGATCGGCATAAAAACTATCTCCACCGCCACCGAGAATAGCCGAACTCCACTGTGTAAAGCGATCGTGGCTGATGCGGTGGATGGGAAAAGTGCCCCCCAGGGGTACTCCCCAACCGTCTACAGCAATGAAGGCTGCGACTTTGCCGCCGATTTGTTGCCACATCCACGCCCCCCCGATCGCCCCAACTACCCCAGCCGAAAAGCTGACAAATACTAGACTTTCTCCAGCTAACTCCTCCCTGCACAAAAAGTGGAATATGTCAATAGCCGAGAAAGGTGGATGTTTATGAGCCGGAAAAATCTTGACAGGGTAGAATGTTTGGGTATTTTGCCTGGGTTGTGCATCTCCCCAAACCTCTGAAATTCCCGCCAGGAAAGCATCAGTCAGTTTTGGGTCGTGAATTCCGGGGCAAATTACCAGTCTCATCTTGCTTCAAGAAAATTAATTATGAGCTTAACATAACTTTACTTTATTGTATAGCTTAATTAATTATATGCCATGCAGGGGGATAGGATGTTAAACTGATAACAGAGTTTTGTTTGAAGGGTATCCCCCCAAAATAAACGCGGGGAACGCTCCGAGACACCGAAAGCAGAGGCAAAGTCAGGAAGTCTTAAGAAAACATAAAACTTAACGCTTTCTGTCCCCGACCCTGGGAAGCTGTAAAATAGGTTTCTTTGTGGGTGAATCGCTGCTAAGCCCAATATTTTTTATAGAAGCCGGGTTTTTTTCCGTGATTTTTATTCATCCTTCCTGCGACTCTGAAAATCATCTAAATTGAGGAATACAAAGTGGTTGCTTCTCCCGAAAAAATTGAGTTCAAAACATCTGGTGCACCTGAAAACAGCGATCGCGTAGCTGTCTTGCTGATGGGTTACGGCGAAGTCGAAAGCTACGATGATTTTGCCAACTACAACGAGCAAGCTTTAAACTTACTTACGGCAAAGTTTGCACCGGTACCGACTTGGATCTATCCACCGCTGGCGAAGATTTTAGCGATTTTCGACTTGCACGAGTGGAGTCATCAACACGGTCAATTCGTGTCGCCGCACAATGCAATTTTTGAACAGCAGCGCGCTGGGATCGAAAAGAATTTGCAGGAAAAATGGGGCGACAAAGTAAAAGTGTTCAAAGCTTTTAACTTTTGCGCGCCCTTTTTGCCGGAACAAGTAATTCCGCAAATTAAGGCTGAAGGATTTGATAAAATTCTGATTTATCCGCTGTTGGTTGTTGATTCTGTTTTCACTAGCGGGATTGCGGTGGAACAGGTAAACAATGCTTTAGCACAAACCTTTGATGGTAAAGAACATTGGGTAACAGGACAGCGGTACATTCCTTCTTTTTACGATGAACCGGCTTATATTCAGCTAATGGCGGATTTGGTTGAAGAAGAAATTAAAAACGATTTAGCAGTAGCGCATTTGCCTTCTCAGATTGGGATCGTGCTCATGAATCACGGTTGTCCACACAAGGCGAAGGGCTTTACTTCGGGTATTGTGGAAAGTCAAGCTTTGTACGATCGCGTGCGGGAACGTTTGATGTATCGCTATCCTTTGATTTCGGTGGGTTGGCTGAATCACGACACACCCCTGATTGAATGGACTCAGCCCGATGCGACTTTAGCTGCGAAGAATTTGATCGATCTGGGTGCAACTGCGATCGTGTTTATGCCGATCGGATTTGCGACAGAAAATCACGAAACTTTGTTAGATGTAGATCATGTGATTGAGGGTTTGCAGAAGCAACGTCAGGGAGTTACTTATCGGAAATTGCCTTGCGTGAATGACCATCCTGAGTTCCTGAAAATGGCGGCGGAGTGGGCTAATCCGCAGATTGAAGCGTTGTTGAGTGAAAGTGCGATCGCGGTGAATCCGAATTTGGTTGTTCGGGATCACGTACATTCTCATGGGGATCATGGGCATAATCATGGGGATCATGGGCATTCTCACGGCGATCATGGGCACAATCATGGTGGGCACGGGCACAATCATTAATTAGGATCTGAGAAACCGGGTTTTTTGCGAAAATACTGCGTTGAAGACGACAGATTAAGTAAAAAACCCGGTTTTTTTTGTGGGAGTGCGTGAGTCGAGATTGATTTAGGTGAAAAGGGCGATCGGCCTTTGGTTGTTTGGAGAAGGGGCGATCGGCTTTTTGATCGGCAGGTGTGAATTCTTAGGAATCACGCAACATCCCGCAGAGATATTGCGCTAAAATAAAAACTAAAGTTTTTCCAAAATTTGAAAAATTGAGAAACTCTCAAACTCAACTACCGCCCCATCTGCAATTCTCTTAGAAAACGGAAGTTGTATTAATGACATCCCACACCTTAAACCTACCCATTCAACTACAGCAAGAAGCTGAAAAATTGGCGGCACTCCAAGGCATTTCCCTCGATGGGTTTATTCTCTGGGCTGTAGCTGAAAAAGTCGCTACCCTCAACCAGCGGAATGACGATCGCGCTTTTCCTGAAATCACCTATGTGCGAGGCGCTAGCGGCGAACTCATACCCGTTTTGCGAGGTACTCGGTTGCGGGTGCAAACAGTAATCATCGCAGCTCAAAAATGGGGTTTTTCGCCAAACCAAATTGCCGATGAATATGACATTAGTGAAGCTCAAATAAACGAAGTTCTCGCTTTTTATGCAGCCCACTCTCAGGAAATAGACGCATCTATTGCCACCGAGCAAATTATCGAAGCTGCCAATGTCTAAACCGCTATTGCATCTGGATGCTGATACTTCTATTAAAGCTTTGCAAGCTGCCCTTTTATCTCGCAGTCACGATGTCACTCGAACACCGACTGAGTGGATGCCTTTAGATGCTAGCGATGATGTTCAATTACTAGAAGCAACAGCGCGAGGGCGGTGTATTTTCACGTTTAATATCCGCGATTTTCAGGTTTTATCTCAGCGCTACCCAGAACATGGTGGCATCATTTTGGCGGCTCAAAACAGTTGGACATTATCTAGTCTAATTGCTTCGCTCGATCGACTGCTGTCAGAAACACAAGCTGCTGACTGGAAAGGGCAAGTCCGCTGGCTTAATCAGTGGCGTACCTAATTTTATCTTGATATTGAGGCAAAAAGTCGATCGCGGTCAAGGAAGATTGGGAACTTTGCTCATACCACCAATTCTCTCACAATTGCACCTTCGGAAATGCTCAATTCATCTGCCATCGGCTCTAAGTAAAGTTCGATCGCTTCTTGGATATTTGCCAATGCTTCGTCAATCGTTTCCCCTTCACTGATGCAGCCTGACAGTGAGGGAACATAGACGGTATATCCACCTTCGTCACTGGGTTCTAATACGACTTTGATGTTCATAATTTCGGTGTCATGAGCGCTGACTTTTCTATTATAGATGATTTCGGACGATCGCACTATCATAGCAAATAGCTGTAGGGTGCGTCGCCATCAGATATCTTCAAATGCGATCGAACATCTCACAGCGACGCACCTACAAAATGTACCACCATCAGATATCTTCAAAATAGGTAAGTCAGCGGAAAGACTGATGCTTGCTGACAACCTCTCAAATCTTGATGAGTTGCTTGAAGCTATTAGAGAAAAAATATGACTGCAAAAACAATTACTGATACTGCACTAGAGCGAATTTTAGCAATTAAATGGGAGCCTGACGATAGTCGCGTCAACTCTCACATTGCTCTTTTGCGAGAATACTTGAGGCGTGCCGCACTGTGGGCAAAAGCTTTAGATTGTACAGATGAATGGCCGTTTTTTGATGTGGCTGCTCATATCTGCCCTTTAGAATCTGCCGATGATACTAAGGTTAAAGTGCTTAAGACTCATTTCACAGAGACACCGTTTTATGTGGCGGGTATAATTGAGAAAACCTGCGAGTGGTTCCTGCATTGGGATCGGGTGAAAAATTTACCAAAAGTTAGTGAATTTACTTTACCTGAACCCTACGAACCTCTAATCATAATGTATGAACGCGGTGGCATATTCTCTATGGAACATGGATTTTTTGATTTTGCTGTTGGGAGTTTTCCTAGAGGTAAATGGCAGCAATATGACGAAAAAATTGCAGCAGAGTGGGCAAATCCGCAGATTGAAGCGTTGTTGAGTGAAAGTGCTGTGGCGGTGAATCCGAATTTGGTTGTCCGCGATCATGGGCATTATCATGGGGATCACGGGGATTCTCATGGGAATGGGCACAGTCATTAATTAGGATTTGAGAAACCGGGTTTTTGCGATAATACTGCGTTGAAGACGACAGATTAAGTAAAAACCCGGTTTCTTTGGTCGGAGTGCGTGAGTCGAGATTGATTTAGGTGAAAAGGTCGATCGTCCTTTGGTATTTTTAGGGAAAGGGCGATCGGCTTTTTTACAAGCAAGTGTGAATTCTGCTACCGGATCTCTTTAAGCTGGTTGTAATTTTGGGGTACTGGTGCATTCAAACTCGGCTTTTCAAAACGAACAGCTTGACCGAGTATCAAGATGATGATAGTCAAGACAACAAAGAAAGACTGCGAACCTTGGAAGGGAGTGACTAATTCATCAATTTTGTAGAAATTGCCGCAGTCGCACAAGCGGATGTTCGAGTCTTCAGGGTGGGAATGCCAATTGCAGGGCAATTTTTTGAGGCTGGAATTGTCTTTGTAAGGGCAGGTAGTCATCGGATTTTTCCTCGTCAAGTAAAGAGTGTTGGTGTATGATGATTGGCAAAATTTAGCTGTGGGGAGGCGATCGCATTTGAGCGTGAAAAATGCGATCCCATCCCAATCGTTTAAGATTCAGTTCGCTTGGGGAAATGAATATTAAGCGTAATAGTTGGCTCGATGGCAGAGCCAGGACAACAGAGGCTATGAGCCCTATACCGCGTCAATAGAGAAAATTTCCCTTTGGTGATTTTCTCTTCTCGAACGATTTTCGGCTTAGCGCCCCTTATTTTGTACTGGCTGTCAATTACTGTTTCGCCGGCAATGAACAGGTTGATGTTGTACCAAGAATCGTGATCGTGAATGCCGGTGTCAGTTGCGGGTGGTAGGTGGATCAAAAGCATCTCAAACAAGCAGCAGGAAAACAGCCGAATGTAGCTATAGCCTCGCCAATGAGTTTGGATTATTTCTGGACAAAGTTTTTGAAGTTTTGACCACTTTTGGCTGGAAGTGTTGGCTTGCAAGAGAATGAGGAGAATTGCCCAAAGCAGGATGAGGCCGTTAGCCTGTCGGGGTTTTTCCGACGGGCGATCGTCATGTACAGAGAATTGGTCCATGATATCTTGGAGGTATGTTTATTTTGACTAGCGGCGGCTCCTCTGTGGAACGCCGTTTTTTGTGAGCGCTTATCTATTCATTTGCAGATATATCTGCAAATGAATATCTAAATAGTAACCACGTTGCACAGAAGTGTCAAGTGGCTTCAATAAAAAAAGCAAAATGTAAATTAATGCTAATAAAATGCTCGATTCTGCATAAAAATCCAATCAGGTGCAGATTATTATAATAATATGCAGTATCATAGGTTATATGGATATGCAAAACCTTGACAAGTCTAAATTTGAGCAAACTTTCGCGGAACTGCCAGCCAAGCGCATGAAGGTGTTGCGGATGCTATTGGCTGGTCAGACGGATTCGGCGATCGCCCAGTCCTTGAATATTGAGCCCGGAACCGTCAGAACCCAAATTGCACAGATATGCAAAGCTTTCGGGTTAAACGACTCTTCAGGTGAACGTCGCTCTAGGCGGGCTGACTTGATGACCGTTTTTGCCAAATACAAGCCTGAGCTAGTGGGCGAAAAGTCCAAACCCTTTGATTCAGAACCAGAAGCAGAGGAAACAGCAACCAAAGTGATATCAAATTCAGATTCGGATCGCACTGGTGAAAACATTCATTTTCGGACACCCAACTCTCCAAAACCTGAAGACACTCAAGTCAGATTTTTTACGCTAGTGTTAAGCGGTACTGTTAACGAAGTTGACAGGGCACGAGCGGAAGCTATTATTGCTCATTTAAAAAATGTTGTGGGAGATGTCGAGATGACACTAGAGGAAATCAAACCAGGTAGTGTATTGCTAGTTCTCAGCAGTTCCACCGAAGACATTGAGGTGGTTGAATGGATGTTCAAAACTGGGCAACTCCCAGAGTTATTAGGGTTTCCTGTTCTGGATGTGCGTTTAGAAAGTGTCTCAGAAGTTGGGTACGATCGCAACTCTTCAACGCCTCAAAACACTCAGTCTAGATTTACGCTAAAGTTAAGCGGCACTGTTAAGGAAGTTGACAGGGCAGGAGCGGAAGCAATTATTGCTCATTTAAAAAATATTGTGGGAGATATCGAGGCGACATCAGAAGTTGCGATCGCACCCAACTGTATCAACTTAAGCCAATGGTTCCAAAATGTTATTCAACCTGGTTGGCAGACACTTGAAGAATTCTTAAAAACACAGCAATCGGGTTTAGATTTCTGTTTTAGGCCTGCTGATGTCGTTGAATCTACTAGAGTTGCCAAGCTGATTGACTTTGGGGTGCAACTAGCCAAACATCGAGTAGCACTGGTTATTAGCATTACTCCAGAAAGTAATGAAAAAGTGGGAATTAGGTTACAAATTCATCCCGTAGACAGGCAAACTTATCTACCACAAAATATTCAACTGATTGTCCTAGATGAATTCCAAGAAACTTTTATGACAGTACAATCTAGACAAGCTGATAATTGGATTCAGTTAGAGTTCAGTGGCGAAGCGGGTGAGCGCTTTAGTATCAAAGTTGCACTTCACAATACCAGCTTCACCGAAAATTTTGTAATTTGAACCAGTATAAGATATCGAAAAAAACAGCAATGAGTAAGTTAGTTATCTTAAAAATCGGCGCTGGTGAATTGGAACAAGGTTTTCCAGTCACGCTACAGATTGCAGAAGATGGTTATTTTCCATTGACTGAAATCAGAGGTATGTTGCCACCAGCTCCAGAAATTTACCAACACTATAGCAGTTGGCATTTAGCCTACAACACACTAAGATTAGGTATGCGAAGGCTGGAAGTAAGATTTCAACAAGTTACCAACTTTTCGACAGTTGATATTATAGAAAAAGCCCAGATATTAAGCCATAGCCTAAATGCGTGGCTTAACTCAGATCTGTTTCGTCCGATTAAAGAAGAACTACTTGTAAACTTAGCTCCATCTGATGAATTCCGGTTCATCATCCAAACTGGAGATACTCGACTGCGACAACTGCCTTGGTATCTCTGGAATTTTTTTGAAATTTATAATAAAGCTGAAGTTGCTTTCAGTGCAAATCAATATAAACGAGTCGAAAGAGCAACCAAAGCTATCTCTCGAAATAAAGTTAGAATTTTAGCTATTCTTGGTAATAGTACAGGCATTAATATCGAGCAAGAACGAGAACTATTAGAGAAGTTACCAAATTATTGCGAAATCACATTTCTTGTAGAGCCGCAGCGAAGCGAGTTAAACAGATATCTTTGGGATGAAAAGGGATGGGATATCCTATTTTTTGCTGGTCATAGTTCGAGCCATAACAATTTTGAACAAGGTCGAATTTGTATCAATCAGATGGATAGCGTAACTATTGAAGAATTAAAATTTGCTTTAATAAAAGCCATCAAACAGGGGCTTAAATTAGCAATTTTTAACTCCTGTGATGGATTAGGATTGGCTTGCGAATTAGAGGAATTGAACATTCCACAAGTTATAGTCATGCGAGAGTCAGTTCCCGATCTAGTTGCACAAGAATTTTTAAAAGGTTTTCTTGTGGCGTTTTCAAGCGGAAAGTCTTTGTATGTTTCGGTGCGGGAAGCACGGGAAAGGTTGCAAGGTTTAGAGGATCAATTTCCTTGTGCAAGTTGGTTGCCTGTGATTAGCCAGAATCCTGCTGAAGTTCCCGTGACTTGGCAAGAGCTTCAACGCAGCACTAAGGCGATATCCCCAGAAATAAGCACCTTGGCAAAAAATGAGTTACTACTGGCGGGTGCTGTAAGTTTTTTAAATGAATTTCTGCTTGCAGGTACTGTAAGTATTTTACTTGCAGGATCATGTTATTTGTTAAAAATTGACCTCATGTTGTCCGCGATATTGAGTCCCGTAGCTTCACACGTCATTACCGAAGGAGTGAAGCAATCCCAGAAGGTGAAGCTCACTAGGTTGCATAAATCAGAAGGTGAATTTCATGAGGTTTCATAAATGACATGAAAGGCATTTCCCTCGATCGCTTTATTCTCTGGGCTGTAGCCGAAAAAGTTGCTACTCTCAAGCAGCGGAATGACGATGCTGTATTCCCTGAAATCACCTATGTGCGCGGCGCTAGCGGCGAACTCGTACCCGTTTTGCGCGGCACTCGCTTGCGGGTGCAAACAGTAGTCATCGCAGCCCAGAAATGGGGTTTTCCGCCAAACCAAATTGCCGCTGAATATGACTTAAGTGAAGCTCAAGTTAACGAAGTTCTCGCTTTTTATGCAGCCCACTCTCAGGAAATAGATGTATCTATTGCGGCCGAGCAAATTATCGAACCCGTAACTCGTCGGCGATATTCCCTTGAGGAGTTGGTTGAGGCGATCGCGCCAGAGAATCTTTATAATGAGATGGATAGTACAGTTGCTGTGGGTAACGAAGTTTGGTGACACAATCAAATCCTGGTGACGGTGCGAAGATTGGGAAAAAAACCCGGTTTCTTTGATAGTGCGCGGGCGACCAGAATTTGACAATTGACTATCCAGTTGTTACATTACCAACTTTTTCCTTAACTTGCGCTACTTTTGAATGGCTATCTCGCTGCAAAAACTCATCAAGTAACTCATAAAAACGATAAAACGCTCGTTCTTCATTGTTAATATAAAACTCGATTATTCTTGCCCATGAACCTGATGTTGATACTTCATATCGCTTTTGCAACCAGGGTTGAAAGTCGCCATAAAATTCCATTTCCTTTTCTGTGGGTTCAACTCCCAACTCTTCTCTAGCCGTTCTATAACCGACTATAAACATAAAAAGATCGGTTACTGAAGCTCGTCCGATATACATTCCTGGTTTTTTATGAATTTTATTCAACATATCAAAAAGTCCGCTCATCTCAATACTCTCCTTTTTTTTAATTAAAAACATTTTTAGAAACCGTCTAATTCTTCAACGATAAACTCTCCTCTACGACAGGAAAAATCATTCACCCAATCTTCTCTAGACAGTCCATCAGTTGACAAATTATCAAAAACTAGCCCACGTACTTCAACTCCGTAGTGAGTTCCATTCGTTGTAATAGACTCATTTGTACCACCCCACCTTTCTAAGCGTGTACTTAAGATAAATTCTTCTTTATACTTAGTTTTGAGCTTGAGTAACTTACCCGCAATTCCATTTTCTGCCATCCATTTTAACACGGCTTTAGCACACTGGTCACATTGAAGGATATCGTACTGGCTGACGATCGCACCAATCTCTCGGTAAATCTCCTCATCTGAAAAATCGCTCACTTTCCCTCACAGCCTCTAAAATCTTCCATCAAAATCGATCGCATTCTCAGATTGCAAAGGACGCTCAATTTCATTTTTGATCGAGCATCACTTCATCATCCTCATCCAACTCGAAATTCTCTGGAACTAATCCATCGAAGCTATTGCGAGTAGGAAGATCAGGCATATCTCCCAGCATAGCAACTGCTTCAGCAAGTAGATTCAGATTCTCTGGATCGGGGTGTTTTTGTGCTGCACGCACAGCCAAGATGACGATACGCAATCCTCCCCTTAGCCGATCGACATCACGGGCTAGTCCATACATTGCTTGAAAGTCATTTTCCTCAATAATCCGATACTGTCCTGTTTTTGTCTGGAGGGTAGCAATGACACCATTGGCGATCGAACTGAGTGCTTCTGCGCCCTGCAAACGAAACTTCTCAAACGATGTCCAATTTGCACCGCTTCGCAACCTAAATTTTTTATTTGTAATTTGCATAGTTTCACCTCTTTACTATATGCTAACATAAACCCAACGAAAAAACAACGGCTATTAAATCCTAGCTTAAAATAATAGGACAGTCCTGGACACACTCCGACTAAAGAAACCGGGTTTTTTCCTGTTTTTGCGACGGTGAGCAAATATTCTCGCAAAAACCCGGTTTCTGACTACCGGTGCGTAAGTCCCACTTTAGTTAATCAGCGATCTTTTAGCGACACCACTCATACTGCTTGCTCTAAATCCATCGTTTATTTTACTCCGTTATTTATGCTTTCGTTAATATCTACGCAAACAATGCGGCCACAGAAACACTAAAATCTGGTAACAAAACACTGGTTAAATTATCTTCCTTAAACAAAGTCATCGCTAATTTTAAAATCCCATTTTCCCGCAGGTAAACCTCAACTTTTTGCTGTACTCTGTCAAAAATCCAATATTCCCGCACACCCTGAACCGAATATAATTTTAACTTAGATTGCCGATCGCGCCTTTCATTTTCCTCACCCGGAGACATTACCTCAACCACCAACTCCGGCGCACCAGCCAAATGTCCAGACTCATCTAATATTTGTGCTAAACGCTCATAGCTTACCCAAACCACATCAGGGATAACATTGTCACCATCAGTGAAGATCAAACCAGCAGTGGTTGCAGCCTTACCTAAACCCGTCTCTATCGACCAATTATTTAAGGTTCTGCAAACATTGTCAACAATATTTTGATGTTCCCAGTGGGGGGCTCTTGTCACGACTAATTCTCCTTCGATTATCTCATAACGGTTGCCATTATCGGGTAATAATTCTAAATCAGCAGTTGTCCAGCGAACTCTTTCTGTAGTTGACATAGCTTTGACTCCGCTCTGTTCTATTTTGATTATATCTGATATCTTCCAGAAGTTCCTTGGGCGGGGGCGGGTTTATTATATTGTTGGTTTATAACATAAATTGTTGGTAAAACCCGCCCCTACAATGGCCTGTAGATACTGTCTCGATCTGTCAAGGCAGTATCTACAGCTTTTTAAATATTCGGCCGCTGAATGATGGTTTCAACTACTCTGCGCTTGGCTTTTGGATCGATGCCTATTAGTCGCACGTATTCGCCACCGTGCTCCGCCAAACAAGTTTCCAAAGATGCAATCACTTGCTGTTCATCTGCGCTTTGAATGGTGGCGCAACTTTGCCATGAACCTGTTTTAAATCGGCGATTGTCTGCATATTCTATCCCGATTTTGCAGCCTCTTGTTAATAATTGTTGCACTTGTGCCAATACCTCGGAACTGAGCCGCGAAACCTTACTGTTACTAACTTCAGCAACTGGTGCAGCATAGGCTTTATAATATTTAGATGATGGATCGTTTAATTGACTTTGAGTCGGAACTTCGGCGGGTTGTTTTTCCGGTGTTTTCAAATTGAACAACCGCGATTGATTGTATTCATCGACTAAGCGCATTTCCTGAATCCGCTTTTGTTGTCCTACCATCAAACTGCCCATTTCTATTAAATGAGCGAGGCTGAAATTTGGGTTTTGAAAGCCGGGTGGTTCTTCCACACTGTTTACTAAACGCTTGGAAACTTGCTCGATTCCTATTTTGTGAATGAACTCACGAATCTGTTCGTCATAAATGCGCGATCGCAATGCACTGAAAAAGTCGATCGCCTGTTCGGAAAATTTATCCACCAAAGCCACAATATCGGCTTTCGACAAATTGTCAGACTCAAAAATGCCGCCCACAACCCCAATTTTATCATCCCGGCTCGGTTCCCAATAAAACTTCTCCATCCGGCCGTCGCGAATCAGTGGGGCGTACAGCGTGGCAAAGTCGTTTCCAGTCACAATAATCGGCACTCTATGCAAGGGAGTATCGTCATAACTTCCCGGTAACTGCACGTTATGTGGATTGTCAGCAATATTCATCAGAGTGGCATTGACCATCTGAGTATTAACAGTATACTGAGTAGTAGAATCGAATCTGCCAGCACCAGCATCCAAATCATTAATAAACACAGCGCACATTTCCCCGCGCACCCGAATTTGTTCCGCAGCTTCCCGATAGCGCAAGCGAATTAAACGCGAAGGATCTCCGGCATCGGGACTTTCTAATTCGCCTCCAGATATCATCACGGGTTCAAAACCCATGCGCCGGAAAACCAGTTCGCATTGAAATGTTTTGCCTTCTCCTTTGCGGCCGTGAATTCCCAATATTAGGGGAACTCTGACACCTGGTAAATTTAAAAAGTTTTTAGTGACGTGCACTGCAACTTTGTCGAGAAAACTAGGAGAAATATAATAACTCATCAGTAGATTTGTGGAAGATTAATTGCTTTTGCTGTTATGATTTTATGACAAAACTAACAGCCTACATCGTTAAACTGGATTTTTACCGTACAATCGAGACCTGCACATAATTTTTTAAGGAGCAATTCGTGAGTCCACAAACCTTACTAAAAGAACCCTTAGTCCAATCCGAAGCTAGTCCGTTTAGTTCCGAGAGCTTTGATAAATATGTAATGACAACCTACGGGCGCTTTCAAATCGCCCTAGAACGGGGCGAAGGTTGCCGTGTTTGGGATACCCAAGGCCGCGAATATCTGGATTTTGTCGCTGGCATTGCGACTTGTACTCTGGGACACGCTCATCCGGCACTAATTGAGGCTGTAACCAAGCAAATTCAAACGCTACACCACGTTTCTAACCTTTATTATATTCCAGTACAAGGTGAGCTGGCACATTGGCTGGTAGACCATTCTTGTGCCGATCGCGTTTTCTTTTGCAACTCTGGCGCAGAAGCTAATGAAGCAGCGATTAAACTCGCCCGCAAGTATGCTCACGAAAAATTAAATATCTCTAATCCGACTATCATCACCGCCCATGCTAGTTTCCACGGGCGGACGCTGGCGACAATTACTGCAACGGGACAGCCGAAATACCAAAAGGGTTTTAGTCCGTTGATGCCGGGATTTCATTACGTGCCCTACAATGACATTGCTGCCCTGGAACAGGCGATCGCAGAACTGGACAAAGATGAACGCCAAGTCGCTGCCATTATGATGGAAGCGCTGCAAGGAGAAGGTGGAGTTCGCCCCGGTGATGTCGCCTACTTCCAACGAATTCGGGAAATTTGCGACGAAAAAGGTATTTTGCTGATTCTCGATGAAGTGCAAGTCGGGATGGGACGCAGTGGTAAATATTGGGGCTACGAAAATCTTGGTATTGAGCCGGATATCTTTACTTCTGCTAAGGGCTTGGGTGGCGGTATCCCGATCGGCGCTATGCTGTGCAAATCGAGCTGCGATGTATTTGAACCGGGAAGTCATGCTAGCACTTTCGGCGGCAATCCCTTTGCTTGTGCTGTGGCTTTGTGTGTCTGTCAAACTTTAGAACGGGAAAACCTTCTAGAAAATGTACAGCAACGCGGTGAACAGTTGAAAGCAGGACTGAACCAGATGGCGGCCACTTATCCCCATTTAATTGCTGAAGTGCGCGGCTGGGGCTTGATTGTGGGGCTAGAATTGCAAGCTGATATCCCCCTCACATCCGCTGATATCGTGAAATCGGCGATCGCCGCTGGTGTGCTGTTAGTTCCCGCAGGACCGAAAGTGCTGAGGTTTGTGCCACCACTGATTGTCACAGAGGCTGAAGTAGCCCAAGCTTTGGCAGCCGTGGAAAAAGCCCTTGCTTCCCAATCGGTTTAGTAAATCGACTGTTGTTTATGAAAGTCGGGATGGGATATTCCGACGACTATAAACATACATCGAGGGAAGATAAGGCTGCTGGTGGCGCATCTCAATGAAGTGTCAAGAATTCTCGCCCTTGAGTCGAAGGGGAGTATATCAAAATCGCAACACCATTGAGTTGATTCGGAATTTGATAGTTTTGAGGGGCTTCTTCCCAGTCTTGCTAAGCTGGGGGAAGCCTTTGTTTATATTTCCCGATTTCCTGATTTAATTGGCTGCACGGGGGAGTAATCCTATCGTTAATAGTTCGGCGGAATTCACGATGGACGAACAGCGTCGCAAAACTGATCTTAATATGCTCCGAGCGCTGCTGGAAAATCCTGGGGACTCAGGAACAGATTTGATTTTGAAGATTGACTCAAAGTCGATCGACTCTGAGTCTGTGGAAACGCTTTACTTAGAAGTGCCGCCACTGACACCAGAAGGTTTAGTCAAAGCGGCAAAATTTTTTCAGAGGGTGATTGCACCCTTAGAGCAAGCGCGGGAAAATGCTCAATTACCAGCCACCCCCCAAGCCTATCTCACTTTTTTAGCAGAAGTATTGCAGACAGTCAGCCGCAGCCCTGACTTGCACCAAGTCTACCCCCTGCTGAGAAATAATTTAGACAAACTTGACCAGAACTTCGCCCAACTACTGCGCCAGTGGGCAAGTTCGGTACTGCCGGTGGCTACTTCTGTTGAGACAAGACGCCTAGGCGCCCTGATTGGCAATTTGAGCAAGGCCATCGGGCGGTTTCCCCTGGGTAATAAGGCAAATAATTTGGAAATCGAAATAGCAGGTTATGAAACAGTAGCTAAGGTGTTTACTCGCTCTTATTTTCCCCAAGATTGGGCGGTGCTGCAAAATAATCTGGGTAATGCTTACAGCGATCGCCTCAAGGGCGATCGGGCCCAAAATCTGGAACAAGCCATCGCTTGTTTTAAAAATGCTCTACAAGTTCGGACTCCCGAAAAGTACCCCGAACAGTGGGCGATGCTGCAAAACAATCTGGGTAATGCTTACACCGATCGTCTCCGGGGAGATCCCGCAGATAATCAGGAGAAGGCGATCGATTGCTATCAAAATGCCTTGCTAGTCCGCACCCGCGAGATTTTCGGCGGAGAGTGGGCCAGCACTCAAAATAATCTCGGCCGCGCTTACAGTCGCCGACTCCGAGGAGACAGGGCCCAAAATTTGGAACTGGCGATCGCTTGCTACTACAATGCCTTGCAAGTCTACAACCGCAAGTTGTCTCCCCGCCACTGGGCCACAACTCAAAATAATTTGGCCAATGCTTATTGCGCTCGCCTGCGGGGAAATCGAGCCGAAAACCTGGAATACGCTATCAACTGTTATCAAAGAGCTCTGGAAATACGCACTAGGGAAGGTTTTCCCGTTCAGTGGGCGACAACTCAAAGTAATTTGGGCAGGGTTTTGATCGATCGCATCAAAGGTGACAGAATCGAAAATTTGGAAATGGCGATCGCCTGCTATCTTGATGCTTTACAAGTTCATAGTAGGCAAAAATTTCCCGAACGATGGGCGACACTACAAACTTACCTCGGCAAAGCCTACAGCCTACGAGTCAAAGGTGAAAAAGCTGACAATATCGAATTAGTAATTAGTTGCTATCAAAATGCTTTGCTCTTTTGCAATCGCCAAAAGTTTCCTGAACGTTGGGCGATGTTGTGCGCTTACCTTGGCCGCGCTTTGAGCGAACATCTCAAAGGGGAAAGAAACCGCAACCTCAAAAGTGCGATCGCCTGCTATCAAAATGCTTTGAAAGTATACACTCGCAAAAACTCTCCCGATCGTTGGGCGATGCTGCAAAACCATTTGGGTCAAGCTTTTTGTGAATTGACGGATACTGAAAGCTCGTCTCACCTTCAAACGGCGATCGCCTGTTATCACAATGCAGGCCAAGTCTACACTCGCGAAACTTATCCCCACCGCTGGGCTCAAACTTTGTTTTATTTGGGTCAGGCTCACCGACTTAACGGTCAATTGCTCCGAGCTTACAGTGTTTTTGCTGCTGCTGTCGATACTGTGGAATTCTTGCGCTGCGAAGCTACGGTTGATTTGTTTGATGCCGGCGATCGATCGATGTCCCAGAAGCTAAAATTTACTCGCACCTGGACTCGACTCTACAAAGTCCTGGTACAAGTTTGCCTGGAACTGGGCGCAACTAAACCGGGCTATTATGCCAAAGCGCTGGAATACACAGAACGCCACAAAGCTCTGAATTTGGTAGAACTGCTGGTGAAATGCCAACTAACTCCTAAAGGCGACATCCCCCCAATCATTCGAGAGGAGTTGGAGTGCTTGCGACGGGAAATTATGGCCCAACAGCAGCACCAAGAACAGGGAGTTACTGATGGTGTGAGTGTCCTGATTTCCCCTGGGGATGATAGCCAAGGTTTGAACAGTGGTTCGCTGTTGGGGAACTCGGATTGTACGCACCTCAATCAACTCTGGCAGCAGTTGGACGGGTTGATAGCTAGGGAAGTGGAGCCAAAAGACCCTTTCTTGAGTTTAGTTCGTAAAGTTCAACCGATCGGGTTTCACGAAATTCGGGAATTGTTACCGGATGACAATTGTGCTGCGGTGGTGTGGGCTAGTTTGGGGGAGGTATTGGTCGCTTTTGTGGTTCTGAGTGATGCCACATCTCCCGCTGTACACGTATGTTCGACCAAAAATGCTTTGGATCTCGAAAATTGGATATCAGAGTACCATAGCGCTTATTCTGACCAAAAAGGTCGCTGGATCAATCAGCTCCAGGCTAGACTCAACCGCTTGGCCACGTTGCTGGAAATAGACCAAGTAGTTTCCCTGGTACCGGAAAATTGCGATCGGCTAATTTTTGTACCACACCGATTTTTACACGGTTTGCCCCTCCACGCTTTGCCCCTGGGGATGGGAGAGTTATTTTTTGAGGGCGTGACAAATTCTCGGTTTCCCGGAGGCGATCGTACCGGTTCGGATTTGGATACCCTCATCGGTTCAGACTTTTCTCAAGGTTCGGCTTTTAACAACCTACAACCACCTGGTACTTATTTGATCGATCGATTTGCCGGAGGAATTCGTTATGCTCCTACCTGTCAGCTATGGCGGTTGACACAAATTACGCGCAGCGGTGCTATTGGTAGATATCGACCCCGATTGCAGCAACTGGTAGCAGTTCCCAATTTTAATAAAGATGGTCTCTACAGCAATATTGAAGTCGCCCATATTTGCCAATATTTTTCCAGTGCGGAAGTTTTGCGTCCTAAGCAGATCAACAAACAAGCTGTTAAGAGTGCTGTTGCTGCTAATCTGCATGGGGATGTAGCAGTAACAACAGGACAGTTATCCTCGAAAAAAGTCGCTCATTTTGCTTGTTTAGCCTTGCAGAATTTGGCTTCACCTCTGAAATCATGTTTGTCTTTTCAAGATGATTGTTTGACTTTAGAGGAAATCTTTAATTGGGATTTTCGGCAATACTTTTTAGTCACTTTATCGGCTTGCGAAAATGACAAAAGTGTAGTCAGCCATGATGGTGACTGTGTGGGATTTGCGGCGGCATTGCTCTATGCTGGCACATCTACTGTTGTCAGCAGTCTGTGGAAGGTAAATGATGTTTCGACGCTGCTGCTGATGAGCAAATTTTATGAAAATCTGGCCAATTTTCCGAGGTTACAAACGGGAGATGTGGCTAACGCCCTCAATCATGCTCAAAGGTGGCTGCGAGATTTGAATGGCGAGGATTTGGATCTGCTGCTGGCTGATTTTCAACCTCAAATTTCCCAAATGTTCGACAGACTTCCTCAAAGTTCTCGCCTTAGTGCTGAAGCTTCTTTGCAACAAATTCGTAATCGCAAGCCTCATCCTTTTGCTAATCCTTATTACTGGGCTGCATTTACGGCTGCTGGGGTTTAGTTATTGGTTATTGGTTATTGGTTATTGGTTATTGGTTATATCAATTCCTCTATTCATCAGAATTATTCATTTCTCTCTGTGTTCTCTGTGTTCTCTGTGGTTAAATCATTCCGATGCAACCATAAACGATATTATTCGGTATTGATTATTAGTTGGTTCCTATTACTAATATCAAATTTACTTGCCCCAGGCGCTATTCCGATAAAAAATCAATTAAAAACCCGACACCGACAAATTACTTAAAATTGTCAGTATCGGGTACAAATTAAACAATTTACCAGCAAAAGTTTAGGACTTTTTGCCAAAAACTTGTTCTTTTATGGCTTGAATTTCTTGACCTAATTGTTGACGGTTGGAAGAACGCAACAAATACCGATAGACAAACCATACGGTATATCCAATACCTATTAGCTCAAAAGTCGGTGCTAACAGAGGAATGTCATTAAGTTCATTTACTACGCCCAAAAGCACTTTCAAAGAAACAATCGACACTAAAATTAAACCGACGACTGTTAGCGGACTTTTGTACTGCTCGTAAAAAGCGCCGATATAAGCAGGAAGCTCGGACAAAATTGAGATAACTTGTTCTTTTATCTGCTGAGCTTGATTTGGGTTTTCTTCGGTGACAGTAACTTTTGTAGTACCGATCGAACTTTCTGTCTCATTACCCGTTGGAATTTCGGTGATGATCACAGTTGTTTCTGGTTCGTTTGATGAAGTCATTTCTTCACTCGCAATAGTTTTTGGTTGATTAGCGGCAGGTATTTCAACTGCTGCTGCGACTGTTGCAACAGGCGATATTTCGACTGCTGCAACAGACGATTCGACTGTTTCCACTGTTGGTGCTTCGACTACTGTAACTTCTACTGCTGGTTCAACAGTCGGAGGTTCGACTGCTGTAACTTCCACTGCTGGTTCAACCACCGGGGTTTCGACGGTTTCTTGCACCGCAGTTGCGACTCCTGAAACCTCTGGTGCTGATGATGGTTCAACCACCGGAGTTTCGACTGCTGTAACTTCCACTGCTGGTTCTATAACCGGGGTTTCGATAGTTTCAATAGTCGGTGTTGCGACTGTTGAAATCTCCACTGCTTGGTGTTCCAGGGTGGGAGTTTCAGGAGGAGTTTCGGCTTTTGAGGTTTCTGGGGTAGGAGTTTGGGTCACTGCACCAACAACGGGTAAATTCAAGTTATTAATAGCTGTTTGTAAGCGGTCTCGATCCGTTCCTCGCTGGTGAAGGATTACCCAAGATTCTATCAGGTCGGGGCCGTGCATTGCGCCGGTCAAAGCCGCTCGGAGCGATCGCATAATTAGCCCTTTGTTAAGATTTTTCTCTTTACTGAGCTTTTTAGTGATTTTCTGAGCTTCGGCTGATGTCAGGGTTGCATGACTTTCCACAACTTCTAGAACAGCTTGCAAAGCTTCTGCGACTTTTGGCTGCTGCAATTGTGCGATCGCCTCTTCTTCATATTCCACCGCTGTGGAGAAGAACACCTTGCACATATCAACAGCATCAGTGAGGCGCACCAGACTCTGACTGATTAAAGTAGCTATTTGTTCGAGCCAAGGGCGATCGGCTTCTATGTCAAATTCATAACCAGCTTTCTGCCAATAAGGTATCAGTAAATCAGTCAATTGTGGCACCGGCATTTTGTGCAGGTATTGACTATTAAGCCAATTGAGTTTATCCCAATCAAATTTTGCACCAGCTTTGTTAACGCGATCGCAACTAAATACAGCCGCAGCTTCTGACAATGTAAATATTTCTTGGGTAGAATCCGGCGCAGTCCAACCAAGCAAAGTCATGTAATTGACCAAAGCTTCGGGGAGATAACCCATATCTTTAAAATCAGAAATCGAGGTAACGCCATCGCGCTTAGAAAGTTTTTGCCCTTGGGTGTTTAAAATCAGTGGCGTGTGGGCAAATTCTGGGATTGTCGCGCCCAAAGCTTCGTAGAGCAATATTTGTTTGGGAGTATTACCGATGTGATCTTCGCCGCGGATGACGTGGGTAATGCCCATATCGATGTCATCAACGACTACGGCGAGGTTGTAGAGGGGTTGGCCGATGTCAGTGGCGGTGGAAGCCCTAGCAATTACCATATCGCCGCCGAGGTCGCTACCTTTCCAGCTAACAGTATCGCGTACTGTGTCGTTCCAGGAAATTGTGCGATCGTCCTCAATGATAAAGCGAATCACAGCTTGTCGCCCTTCAGCTTCAAAAGCTTCGCGCTGTTCGGGAGTCAGATTGCGGTGGCGGTTATCATAGCGAGGAGCTTGTTTATTGGCTTTTTGTGCTTCCCGCATTTCGTCAAGTTCGGCTGACGTGGTGTAGCAGCGGTAGGCGAGTCCTTTGTCTAGGAGAGTTTGGACGGTTTGGCGGTATGCTTCCAAACGCTGGGACTGGAAAATTGGGCCTTCATCCCACTTCATCCCCAACCAAGTTAGTCCTTCGAGGATATTGTCGGTGTATTCGCTCTTGGAACGTTCTAAGTCTGTGTCTTCTACCCGCAGGATGAATTGGCCGCCTTGATTGCGAGCAAATAGCCAGTTGAATACGGCGGTTCTGGCTGTACCGATGTGGAGGTTTCCGGTGGGGCTGGGGGCTAGACGGACTCTGACGTTCATGTAGATTTTTGCTTTTAGATTGGGTGCGATTTACTGGCGCTTGACTTTGCTGTTGCTCAGAATACAAATTTTAGTATATGTGGCATCTTGTTGATAGTAGCATTGGGGGCGATCGATCCTAAATAGTCCTAGAGACAGAAACCCGGTTTTTTACCTCTTTGCTTCTCTTCCTCTGCGTCAAGAGCGTCCTCTGTGGTTCAATCCTCAAAAACCATTTTTTCGGTAAAATACTAATGCGCGTCTGTTTCTGCTCCCAGCGATCGCCTTTTACCCATGCCTACTGCCCAAACTGAATTCCCCGAATCTGTCGAAATTAAACCTGTACCATCCTGGCAAATAAAGCTTCTATACGACGGTGAATGCCCTCTGTGCGTGCGAGAAGTCAATTTTTTGCAGAAACGGGATGGCGGCCGAGGTTTGGTGGCATTTGTGGATATCACGGAGGATGACTACAACCCGCAAGCCCACGGCGGCATCGACTACGAAACGGCGATGGGGCGGATTCACGCGGTGTTACCCGACGGTACAACCATTAAAAATGTAGAAGTATTTCGCCGGATCTATGAGATTTTAGGGATGGGCTGGATTTATGCTGTGACTAAGTTGCCGATGGTTGGGGCGATCGCCAATTGGCTGTACGGAATTTGGGCCCATTGGCGGCTACCTTTGACAGGAAGGCCGAATTTAGCGACTGTGATGGGCGATCGGGCTAAACGCCTTGAGTGCGATAATCCGAGTCGTTGTCGGGTGAATGACGAGGTTTAGAAGAGAGGGAATTGGAAAAGGCGATCGGCGCGAGTGTCAACTGAAAAAACAGCCAGCTAATCTCAAGATCAACCAATCAATCAAGCAAGGTAAAAAATATGGAAGATGCAAGGATATAAAGTATTTATTGGCTTCGGATTGCTTTGGGTACTGATGGGAATTACGGCTGTGATTGTCCTCTTCAAGTCCGACGGTCAAAAGATTCGGTTTGGCAAATGGGGACTGCTAGTTGCTATTCCGATAATTGTGCCGATCGTCCTGGTTTTGACCTATCAGATAGTCAGACCATTTATTATCCAACACCTTTGAGCGCTACTGGGAGTCGATATTTAAATTTAATTATAGGCAAAGAGTTTGCGGAACTTGTGAGGAGAGTTCTAGAAAATGGCAATGAATATTAGGAGTCGTTTATGGGGGTGGAGTCGGTGCCACAAATTATCGCTGGACTAGGCGGAAACTAGAGACCACCCAAAAATTTGCTAACAAGCACTGTCCATGTAGGCAGATCGCGTATGTCCGTCAATGCTAAATCCCTCAACACATCTTTAGCTTGTTCATGGTAGCTCCTAAATTTTGAACGTAGAAGCTCTTCTTGCTCAAGCTTAGCATCACTAGAAAGGATATAATTAACGGTTGCCAATATTGCAAGAGTGAGAATAACTGCAACCCCAGCCGCCGCCACATCAAAAATACCTGTAGGTGGAAAAAAGGATTTAACAAACAAAAAGAGGCTGGAACTCACTGTTTCATCTAAAAATGTTGGCAAAATAGCAAGCGCAGCTTGAGGAGACAAAAGTTTGCCAGTGTATAAGTAATGTAAAGACCCTATGGCAACTGCCTGTGTTGCGGTAATAAATACTGCGCTGCCCGGAATAAATGCTTCACCTGCCACTGCTATCAAAGCTACCGCAATTATTTTGACTGCATAAGACTGCTTTTCAGCCATGTGTCTTGCTAGCAGCAGGTCTTTTCCCTTTTTTTCGAGAAATTCCTCAATCTTACTGCGTAGCGGAAAAACTCCTCTAATATCCATCTTGGGATTACGGCTTTTAGGATCGTAACCCTTCGTACAAGTTGGATAAATCTTGTCTACCTTTAAATCGTTTTTCCACTGATTGACTACATCATCTACAACCGTTGGATCGAGATCATCCCACTCATCAATTTTGTTAAGAACGACAAAAAATGAATCACAATGCTGCCTCAAGTCATCTAGGCTTTTCTTTTGTGAAGCATCTGATGAACCAGTTACTACAAATATGCCAACATCAATATGCCTCAAAAAATTCTTGGTGACTTCACTATTCTCTGCACGCACATCGTCAAGACCTGGTGAGTCAATTAAATAAACCTTTTCATCAAGTTTTAAAATTGTTAAATCTTTAGTAACGCCCGAAACTGCTCCTACCTTGGCAATTTCTAAAGCTTTTCTTCTGCTCAGTTTCAACAAAGCATTAATGAGTGAACTTTTGCCCGCACTTACCTTGCCGATAATCGCAATGTTGAGGGATTGGGATAAATCAGGTGCTTGTTCAACAAATTTCACTTGTACCCGGTCAAAAAAGCTCTTTTCGTCTAACCCGTCGAAGGCTGAGTCATCCATGTTCCTTACTCCTCTAATATCGTTTACGCAAATGATTGCTATAAATGGGTTTAGTAAACATTCTCCTAATCAACCCGTTATGTAGCTAAAATTTAGGTAATCCATATACCAACAACTAAAATATAACATCAAGTTTCCGCAAATCTTTCTTAATCGTGGACTCCCGGGTGGCCCGAAACCGGGTTTTTTTGCGAGAATAATTCGTTACAGCCCGCCTCAACGGCCAAAAACCCCGTTGCTTTAGTTTTGATGCGTCCAAGGCTGTTTCTGTAAGAGGAACAAATCATTTTTTCCCAACCCGATCGTGATTATAGCAGAGCCATCAGGCCGGTTGCGGTTGTCAACAAAAATTTAATAAGCTGTGGAGCATTTAAACCACTAACTAGACCTGTAGGGTGCGTCAGCTAGAACACTGACTATACATGGGAAACGCCTTAAAACTGACGCACCCTACAATACCTGTACGGAATTTGGGCCGAATGGCGGCTACCTTTGACGGGAAGGCCCCCTTTAGCTACTGTGATGGGCGATCGGGCTAAACGCATTGAGTGCGATCGATTGAATTAACCTCAATCATCAGGCTGAACATCGATCCACAATCGCGAATATTCTTCTTGTACAGAGCGATCGAGTTCCTGTGCTAATTCCGCAGGCAAACTTAGAGCTTTGATCAATTCTTGTACATCGGCCAAATCTTTCAATCGACCGCGACCGCTCAAACCCGATGACAATTTGAGTTCAATTAGTGTAGCCAACCGAACGACCTTAATGCCGTCTTTTTCAACAGCTACGGCGGCCGGGTTAGGGAAACTAACTGATTTAGGTTTCCCATCTCCTGGGAACTCTCCGGTTGTGATAATCTCAACAGACACTCCTGTCTTCACATCCTTGAACATTTTGGTAGCACCAGCAAAGGCAGGCACGAATCCGCGACCGAGCAAAATCGATCGAAAGGAATCCAATCCTTCTGGTGTCAGCAGCAAATCTACATCTTGAGTAGTTCTGATATAGCCATGAATCACAAGGGCCATACCACCAATTACTGCATAGTCAATCCCTGCTTTCGACAAACTTTGAGTAATGTTTTGGAGTGCTTCATACACCTTGCCTTGCTGCATAAAGAAAAGTTCAACTTCCTGTAAAACAATTATTGTATCTAACATCTAGCAGATTCCTTAATTAAATTTAGTTAAATTAATTTAACTACTCTTGCTGATTTTCGGGTGATCGCAACTGCTCGCTCACCCATTGACGCAAAGCTCGAATTATGGCATTATCATCTTGAGTTTCTGCCATCTGCAAAAGTTGATTGAGCATTGCTACAGAAAGAATCGGAAATGTCGGACTGCGATCGCAGCTAATATATTCCCGGTTTTGCAATTGATAAATTTGTACAGTTTGCGATCGATACCGCCAAACTTCAGGAATTCCTAGCTGTGTATAAACTACAAATCGATTAGAAGAGGGACTGGTAATATCAACTTCAATCACCAAGTCTGGGGGAGGATCTGTTGAGATGTCAAGTCTTTTCCCTAGAATGCGATCGACATTTTGAATATAAAAACATGAATCTGGTTCTGCACCTTGTTTTAAATCTTCACGGTTGAGAGTCGTCGAACCAAATCCCTTAATCTTCAAGTCCAACTCCTCTGTTAAAGCTGTAACAATCCGTTTCAGCAAACAGTTAATAGTTTCATGCAAGTCTGATGGCATGATAATTTCTAAGACTCCTTGAGAATATGAAAATCGCGAGGATCTCTTGTCTCCTGCTTCTGCTAATAAGCTTTTGTAAGTCTGCCAACTGATATTAGATAATACTACCAGTTGTGTAGTTTTTTCCGCTGAGGGGTTAATGGTCGTAACGGTCATATTTTCCCGCTCCTTAATCCATAAAATAGACGTTCAAAAGCTGAAAACTTATATTTTAAACTTTCGATTTACGAGAGAACGGGACAGACGGGGCTCGAACCCGCAACTTCCGCCGTGACAGGGCGGTGCTCTAACCAATTGAACTACTGTCCCTCGTTTTTGCCTTTCTTTCAGGCACAATTTCTATTATGCTTATAACCGTACCGTTTGTCAAGAGGTTTTTTGAACTTTTATTTTGAAGCCCAAAATCTGAGTCTCCTGCAACGGACTGAAGTTGTTGTCACTCACCAAAACCAGACCAATGCTACCATCGCCTAATACCGGGCCCAATGTCAAGCCCTCAATATTGTCTAGGGGGACTTTCAGGGTGTCCAAGTCCAGCAGCAGCCGTTTTTGAGCCGGAGAAACCTCACTGAGACGGCTTTTGAGGCTTTCGAGTCCTTCGATGCGATCGCTCTTTTCCAGAGAAATCTCAAAAAGCTTAATAGTAGTTCCAGTTTCCAGAGAGAAAGCACGCTCTAAACTCAGCAAGCGATTTTCGTCGATCGCCAGTAAATCCACTAAACCGTTGGTAGTTAATTTTCCCGCAGGATTAGCGCCCGCTGGTAGCGGTTCGGTGATGTAAAGGAATTCTCGCTCCACATTCCCACTCACCGCATCGTACCGCAAAATCCGGCACGGACTGCCACTTTCTAACGAAGCCACCCCACCATCTTGAACCAAAGCATTTTCCGTGGCTGTAAATAGATATTTGCGATCGCTTGTCAAAGTCAAACTTTCAAATGCTAGATTGTTGCGGATACCTTTAGTCCCTTTGTCATCTGGCAAAAACAGCTCAGGAATTGGCAGAGTTTTCAGCAGTTTACCATCGAGGGAGAATTCTTTGATAAAAGGACTGATGTGGCGATCGACATCTCCCTCAGAAGAAACAAACACACTGTTACCAGTAAAAGCAATCCCTTCAGGATCTAAACTTAACTCTGGAAAACTCTTACCGTTTTCATCAAGTAAAGTTGTAACACCAGTAAAAGCAACTTGCTCTTTTTCCAGCTTACCAGATTGCAAGTTTATTTTGAGAGAATAGAAACGTGCCGGAGCCAGGGTGCTGCGGTCATCAGAAATGGCATAATAAACTTGTTTATCAGCATCATAAGTAATTCCCGAAAGTCCACCAATTTCCGTCCCCCCAAACAGAGAACCCGTCGGAAATATCACCCTACCGATAAAATCTATTTGAGTTACAGCAAAAGATTGAGCTGACAGATTGAGCAAAATAACAGCAGCCGCTGCTACCAAAAAACAGACAATAAATATAGTTACTTTTGCTAGGTTTCGCATTCTCCGAATAAATACATTATTACCTATCTTCTTCCCTTTCTTCCTTCGCGCCCTTCGCGTCTTCGCGGTTCGTTAAATCATAAATTCAAGGTTCATGATTTAGCAAAAAATTGGTCAACCAATCCTTAACCACATAAGTAGCACGACAATCATCCTCATTGTAGCGGACGATCGCCTCCAAGAGAGAGCGATCGCCAGTTTGCAACCATTCCTCGTACCAACAGACACACTGAGCACCATTAGCCTTAGCATCTCGCCACTCAAAACCCAGCCAACGGGCGATGGGTTTAAGCGCATAACTTTCCACCGGCATAATCGCCTTTTGGGTTACATATTTATGGATATCCACAAAGCGTTTCAGCACAGGTTTCCATAGATAAACTGGCGTGTTGTAAAGTTTAGCTAATCGCTTAAAAGTCTTAATTTCGTAGTCGCAGAAGTGAAAAATTGGCGCTATGGGATAACTCCACATTAATTCTAAAAATTGTTCCCAGGCTAATCTTTCTTCTGCCGCACTTTCCGCCAAAAACGGGTAGTATTTTTCGGTTTTATTGTACCTATCAAGGACTAAAACTCCGTGGAGGTAATCTAGATTTAATTCTGGTTCTGCTTCAATATCGAAATAGAGTTCTATCGGTGCGATCGGCAAAAACACCGATTGGGAATAAGGAATTGGTTTTTTGCGGAGAATCGGCGCAGGTACAGAAAGTTTAGCCTGTTTATTTTGCCTAGATGATTTATCGACTTCGAGCAAAGAAACCGGGTTTTTTACCGAATTTGCGGGCTGCAACGAATTATTTTGGTAAAAAAAACCAGTTTCTAGACTTCCACTATTTTTGAGTTGCTCAATGGCGAGGTTATTCAAAATATTGTCTGCAATATCGGGTACTATTTCAGATTGGCTATCTGCGGCATAATTCTCACTTCCTTCTTCCCCCCAAGGGGAGGCTTCTTTTGCCCCCCAAGGGGAGGCTTCTTTTGCCCCCCAAGGGGAGGCTTCTTTTGCCCCCCAAGGGGAGGCTTCTTTTGCCCCCCAAGGGGAGGCTTCTTTTGCCCCCCAAGGGGAGGCTTCTTTTGCCCCCCAAGGGGGGGCTTCTTTTGCCCCCCAAGGGGGGGCTTCTTTTGCCCCCCAAGGGGGGGCTTCTTTTGCCCCCCAAGGGGGGGCTTCTTTTGCCCCCCAAGGGGGGGCTTCTTCTTCCCCCCTGGGGGGGGCTTCTTCTTCCCCCCTTGGGGGGGGTAGGGGGGGGTTCTTCTTCCCCTCTTGGGTGGAATAGGGGGAGGTTATTCTTATTTCCTTGAGGGGTGTAGGGGGCGGTTCATCTCGCACAAATGGCTGATTCAAAAAAGTCGATCGCGCTTGCTGCACCACATCGACAGCTACTCCCGCGACAAACTCAGGATAACTCGCCAATAAATCGGAATTAGCATTAGCCAAAGATTCTAAATCTGTCAATCCGAGAACTTTTAGGGTAGCATATCGCTTAGCCGTAACTCCCGGCAATAGCGACAGGTGTTTAATAGATGTGGCTTCCTCATGACAAGTGCTATACCAAGTGCAAAGAGTGCACTTTTGGCGGGAAATAAAAACTTCTGGTTTCGCCTTACTTTCTAACATTTTAATGCACTCATCCAACATCTCAAACATCTGAGGCATTCGCTGGTGGAGATTCACCGCCCAAAGTCCTTTTGTTCGCAGCATTAACCACGCCTTTTCTGGCATAGTTCCCTGGACAGAAGCTAACACTTGTGCGTGAAAAGCGGCAATAATTTGATAGTCTAGTTTTGGTCGCTTGCTGAGCCAAATATCTGCCGTCGCATAACTCCAATCGCCAAATTTGGAAGTACCCGGCTGTTTGATTAATAAATGCGGGCGGCTGACGAGGTTGATTTCGGAAGAGTGCAGGATTGAGGAGGAAAGATGAACTGGAGTTTCGGGAATTTCGCCGATGTCTGGCAAATATTGACGCTCAATTTCTAAGAGAGAATCTGTTTCACCGTTGGTTTTGCCTAGTTCACCTTGGTACAGGACCCCTCGATAAATGCGATCGACTCCTTGCTGCATTAAACTTAAAGTAGCCGCCGCCCCAGCCGCCCAATCCCCTCTAGGATAAGATGGTTGTTGGTAACTCTCAGATTCTAAAGTTTCCTGCTGGTATGTGGCGCTGTCACGCATCAATTTTAGCAGAAAATCGCTTGGTGGATCTTGTTGTTTCCAGTCTCCGCAAGTGTCTAAAAATGCTCGGAGATTGCATCGCTGATAGGAAAGTAGCAGTTTGTCAGTTATTAACATTTATTAGTGTTAGCAGAAGGAAGAGGGAAGAGGGAAGAAGCTTTTTTGAGAGAGATTTTTGACGATCGACATTTATGTAATATTAACGCTATCAATTAATTCCGCAGCAAAAATGACAAAAAACAAACACCGACAACAGTTTCCAGCTTTGGCCAATAAAGCTTATTTTAACTACGGCGGACAAGGACCGTTGCCTGAGCCTGCTTTAGAGGCGATTTATGGGGCATACAAACGGGTGCAGGTTGGGGGGCCGTTTTCGGGGGAAATCGGTGCTTGGGTGGTTCAGGAGGCGATGCTGACGCGGCGGGCGATCGCCTCGGAGTTAGGTGTCCCTCCTGAAACGATCGCCCTGACTGAAGATGTCACCGTCGGCTGCAATATTGCTCTATGGGGCATTGATTGGCATCCGGGCGACCATTTATTGCTCTCTGACTGCGAACATCCGGGCATTGTAGCTAGTGTAATGGAATTGCAGCGCCGTTTCAACATAGAGGTTTCGGTTTGTCCCTTGGCGGCTACTTTGAATGAGGGGGATGCGGTGGCGGTAATTGCTAATTATTTGCAGCCGAATACTCGTTTGTTGGTAATCAGTCATATTTTGTGGAATACTGGCCAAGTTTTGCCTCTGACTGAGATTGTGAAAGTGTGTCATCAAGGTTATGAACCCCCCCTAGCCCCCCCTTGTCAAGGGGGGGAACAAGTATTGAATGAACCCCCCCTAACCCCCCCTTGGCAAGGGGGGGGACAAGTATTGAATGAACCCCCCCTAACCCCCCCTTGGCAAGGGGGGGGACAAGAAGATTTGTCTGTGGAGAATCACAAAGTTAGAGTGTTAGTTGATGCGGCTCAATCTGTGGGGGTTTTACCTTTGAATTTGATTGATTCGGGGGTTGATTTTTATGCTTTTACTGGTCATAAATGGTGGTGCGGCCCGGAAGGTTTGGGAGGACTTTATGTGAGTGCGGATGCTTTGGCAGATTTGCATCCGGTGTTTATCGGTTGGCGGGGAATTGTCACGGATGCTAATGCTAAGCCTATTGGCTTAAAACCGGGGGCTCAACGTTACGAAATTGCGACTTCGGCTTATCCTTTATATGCGGGATTGCGAAGTGCGATCGCCCTGCAAGACGAATGGGGTACAGTTGAAGAAAGGTATGCAGAAATCTGCCGTTTGAGTAAGTATCTCTGGGAGGGTTTATCAGAGTTGAGTCATGTAGAATGTTTGCGAACATCTGCACCAGAAGCGGGTTTAGTTTCGTTTCGATTAACTAATGGGATGCCGCACAAAAAGCTTGTTGATTTGTTGGAAAAACAGGGAATTATGGTGCGGACAATTCTGAATCCCGATTGCGTGCGGGCTTGCGTTCACTATTTTACCACTGAGGCGGAGATTGATAAGTTGGTTGGGGAAATAGCCATTCAATTAGGATAGTCGGAGCGGGTTGATTAAGATTATTTATTAGCCTCAAATAATATCTGTAAAACCAGCCCCCCCCAACGACAAATCAATGATAAAAATCGACCAACCTCAAAAACCCGCCCCCCCAACGACAAATCGCTGTAGGGGCGGGTTTATCTAGATTGTTTGTCCGACTCAAATATTATCTGTAAAACCCGCCCCTACAGGTAATATCTATTCGATGGTGCGACATCGCTCTCTGCGTTCTCTGCGCCCTCTGTGGTTAAAAAAAATCCGGTTATATAGACATAGAGATAACATACTGTTTCAACACAGGATTCAAACTAAACAAAATTATCTTTTCCTCTTCTACAACATCCAATAAAAACCGACTTCCAAGCGATCGCACTGCATTAACTATTTCAGACGGCGAAAACGGTATTTGGTTAAAAAAATGAGACACAGCAACAGGTTCAGCTTGATTAGCCAGGTGAACCATCACCGCCAACTCTGCCGCAGTCAAACGCCCAAAAGGTTGAGATAATTGAAATTGCAACCCTTCATCTAAAATCGGCATTTCGCACTGCAAAAACTCCGAAACTCTCCCCCCAAATAACTCTCGAATCAGCGTTGCAGTCAACTCCAACCATAGGGGATTGCCTTGATAAATGTCAATCAAAGTTGACCATGTTTCCTCATCGGCTAACTTGTGCGATTTCAGAATCTCTTTAGCAGCTTCTCCCAAACTTCCCAATTCAAAACATCGCACGGGACGATCCTCTTTTGATAATCTGGCAATTTCTCTGGGTTTTTCCCAACTATTCAATATCAAACAACTTTGATGACAAACTTCGGCAATTAGTTTAAAAAATAACTGATAATCTTCATATCCAGTTTTATATTGTCCTGCGAGTTGTCGGCTGCTAAAAAGCATTTGCACGTCATCGAGGACAATCAGACATCGGTATTTTCGCAGGTAATCGAGGATTTGGGAAATTTTGGTTTCGATGTTTTGGGGAGTTTCTGATGTTTGGGAGAAGATTTGCAGCAGGTTGGTGAGGGTTGCGTCTAGGGTTGGGGAAAAGCGGAGGCTGCGATAGATGACGTAATCGAATTGGGTTTTGATGCGATCGATCAGGCCCAGGGAGAGGGTTGTTTTGCCGATGCCGCTGATTCCGAGGAGTGCGATTAAGCGTGTGCGATCGCGCGTTATCCAGTTTTCGAGGGTGGAGAGTTCGGAAGTGCGATCGAAAAAGGTGAATATTTCGGGTGCGTCGCCTAAGTCTATGTGGAGTTGTTTGGGAGTTTGTTGGGGGTTTTGGGGTTCTGTTGGACTTCTCGCCCTTTCTTGACAAATATTGAGGTTGTTAATCGCTACATAATCTCTACCTACTCTACCGATGGCTGATGAAAAGTTATCAAATTTCGCTTTTTCTAATATTGCTCTAAAATTTCTTTTAGTAATATCTTCTCCCAATCCCTCTGAAAATATTTGCCATAATTCCGAACCGATATCTCTGGTATGGCCTTCACTGGAATGAGTCGCTTCAGCAATTTCTGGGTATGTCCGACCTTGGAATGTCCCTTCCAGGATAGCTTTTTGCAGATAGTCTATATGTTCTCCCGTCTTCGCGAAGATTAGTTCGTCCGCGAGTTTTAAGACTTCTGCGATTTCCATAGGTCAGTCGTGTGGTGCGATTTGTCGTATTATATCCGATCTTTCCGACATTTCCGACAAGGTTCCGACATTTCCGACATGATTCCGACATTTGCGATCGGGTGGTCTGGGAAAAGTCCCGATGTTGCCAACTGACTGCGCTTAGGTTTGGTTATAAAATATACCTTAATGACCGCAGTTGCTCTACGCCACGTAATCCTTAACTTTCCTAATAAATTAAAAAAGTATCATGACTGACACAATAGGCATAAATTTCATTCAAGCTCTTGAAAGAATGTTGGCGAATACTAAAAAGAAACCATTGGTATTTTTTGTAGTGGGTCGTACAGGATGGGGGAAATCTAGCACTGTCAACTCATTGGTGGGCAAAGAAGTATCTAAAGTTAATCGCTATAAGGCGGAAACAGCAGATGTTGTTGGATTTGATTTTGAGATAAATGGGGTTAAAGCTACTGTCTTTGACACTCCGGGTCTGTGTGATGGAAGTGGAAATGATGAAGCATACATAGACCTAATCCGTTCCAAAGTTCGTACTCCTGACTCTATGTTGTATGTTAGCAGACTAGATGAAACAAGATCGGAAAACGATCTACGAGCAATCAAAATTATTTCATACGCTTTGGGACCTATAGTTTGGCAATATGCTGTTATTGTTTTTACTTTTGCAAATAACATTGAACCCTGGGAATACCAAGAGCAATTGCGAATAAAAAAACAAATCATTCTACAAACCATAGCAGACGTAATAGGTGATGGTAATATGCCCGGTCAGATTCCAGTAGTTGCAATAGACAATAAACGCAAAACTACACCTGACGGTAAAGAATGGCTGGGAAATCTTTTTACAGCTATAGTAGATCGAGTATCTAAAGAAGGGACTGTTGCTCTCCTAGCTATGTTAACCGAACATATAACAAATCGAGTTAATCTTAATAAAAATCAAAAACAAATTATTAGAAGAAAATTTGTAGATGCAGTTCTTCAGTCTGGAGGAGCTGCTGCGGGAATTGGAATTACTGTTGCCGGACTTTTAAACGCTCCACTAACCATAGGTTTTTCAGTAGGTGGAATAGCAGGAACGCTCATAGCAGCATGGCTATGTAAGTATGATGCTGATTAAATTAGGATAAGATAGTTAAAAACCGATCGCCCTTATCTTCCCCAAAGTACGATCGCCCTTATCTTCCCCAAAGTACGATCGCCCTTCTTTTCCCATCCAAAAATACTCCCTCAACTTCTCAAATTCTCCAACACTAAAACCGTTAACCCCGGCAAAGAAGGCAACCGCGCATCATTTGTCAAGAAAAATGAAGCACCCTCACGGATAGCTGTAGCCATTTGAATAGAATCGGGCGATCGCAAATTGTAAGTTGCTCTCAGTTGTGCCGCTGTTTCAGCAATATCTGGAGTTAATTCAACAACAGTTAAACTTTCTTGATTCATCAATATTTCACGATATTCTTGAGCCAAGATTGTGTTTCCCTGTCGCAGGGGATGAACTAGCACTTCTACCAGCGTTACTGTTGATGTCACTATCCTAAAATCACCGCGATTAAACGATCTAAAGAAAAGCAGCATCATCTCTAGATATTTTGGATTTTGCTCCATAAAGTAAATCAAAGGCGCGGTGTCTAATCCGACGACTTTTCCCTGTAACTGAGCTATCCATTCCATGAATTTCGTTCCCGATCCACATATTCTTGAGCATCAATCCCATGCCAAATTTCCTTACCCAACCCTTCTAATTCTAAAATACTGCGCTTGGGCTTAGGAATCACTCGTTGACGAATATGTGCAAACAATTCAGAGATGAGTCGCATTTGCTCATCTGGTGCAAGTTTTAAAACCTGAGTCAGTACCGTGCTGTAAGTAGACATAGACTCTGCATTAAGATTTTTGGGCTGATTGTCATTATAGCAATTTAGGAGCGATGGAAATGCCTGAAGCGCAGCTATCGCGCAGGGAATCGCCCTTATCTTCCCAAAGTGCGATCGCCCATCTTTCTTAAGCCTCAAACGGGTTAATCAGTGTGAGTTCAGCAATCCACCGAAAATCCCCTATATTTCTTGTCACTAAAGTTTTGCCATACACCAAAGCTGTTGCCACAATAATAGCATCCCCTAGTGTCATTCTCCTCATCTGTCGTAACAGCACTGCGCGATCGAGTACAGCGTTAGAAATCGGTAGAACCTCCACCACTCCAAAAAATTCCTCAAAGTACAATCTATTTTCTTCAGTCAGTCTATGATAACCCAGCACTTCAACGTAACTTATTGCCGATACAACTATGTCATGTTCGCGAATAAACTGCCTAATCTGCCCGTGTTCTGGTTGAGAAGCGTAGATAATAATATTACTGTCAAGCAGCATTATTCATCCCTACCTGGAAGTGGACGATCTTGACGTAACTCTCGCTGCCATTCCACCGGATCGCTAATCTCAGCAAAGACATTACTTGCTGCAATCTTTTCCAATATTTCAACTATTCTCTGACGGCGGAACTCCGCACTTAAGGTCGATCGCTCTTCTTGTAAAGTAACGTAAACTCTGACAGGGCGATCGCCCTGTTTTGGAACCTCATTAGCCCATTCTAAAAGGTTTCCCTTCAATATAGCCTCAAATATTTGCTGCATAGCTAATATCCACTATTCTCTATTTTTATTATTATAGCTCTTGATGACTGCCTCGCCCCTTTTCTTCCCAAAGTGCGATCGCCCTTATCTTCCCAAAGCGCGATCGCCCCTTTTTTACCTAATCAAATGGATTCAATATAGTTAACCCATTAACGCGCTTAAAATCCTTAGCATTCCGAGTCACCAAAACACATCCCTCAACTAAAGCACAGGCTGCAATTACACCATCACCTAATTTTAAGCGATAATCTCGGCGAATTTGGGCTGCACTATCTAAAACTGATTCTGTCAATGATACGCACTTAAGAAGCCTCAAAAATTCTCGCATCTCATTCGCTTGTTCTTCTGTCAATGCCGGGTAACAAAGTAACTCCACCCAACTAATTGGACAATAAAATGCCTCTGCATCTCCAGCTTCAATCTCATCAAATATAGACTGAACTTCTGGCCCATCATTGAAGTAGTAAATCAGGATGTTGGTATCGAGAAGATATTTATTAATCATCCCATTCTGCTCTAAGTTGCAACTGGAATTCCAAAGCATCCACACGTTTAGGCAAAAAACCTCGCCATCTCTTTAGATTTTTCCTCGGCAATCTTTCACTGCTACCCTGAGTTTGGGTTGTTAGGCGATCACGCATCAATGCTGACAATACCTCTAAAAGCTGCTGTTGCTCGTCAGGAGTGAGACTTTGAGCCTGACTCAGTACCTCGCTATAAGTAGACATAGGTTTTATGTTGAGATTTTTTGGCTAATTGTCATTATAGCAATTTAGGAGCTAGGGAAGTACGATCGCCCTTATCTTCCTAAAGTGCGATCGCCCCTACTTTCTTATTTAGTTAAGCCGTTGGATTATCTCCCCGATCGGGCTGATTGAGGAGGATGTCCAGAATGCGACGATTCTCAGTTTGGAGTCCGCGAATCTCTTCTTGTTGTTGGACAATAATTGTTTGTTGCTGTGCCATATTTGCTTGCTGTTGATCCATCCTTTGAAATAACTGCTGCCGTTCTTCCCTTGCTTCGGCTGCCACATTAGCTAAAGCTTGAATGACGCGGGCGTTACTTTCTACCATGCTAGCCAGACGATCTAGCTTATCATCATCCCAACGCTCTGTACTCATGGATTTTTTCCTTTACTCTACTTTTTAGGATAACTTCAATTTTAGTTATTTAGCTTCTGCTGTCAACTCAACCGAATAACTCATTACGATTTTAGACCAATTTTTTGATAGACTTCCCCAGGTTCGATGCTATTTTCTCCTGCTTGTTTCCGCTTCATTGACGCTAACAATTTCAGCTTGACTTCTTCCTTAACTTCTAAACCTGCATCAGGATCGCCAAAATATTCTTCTAAGCACTGTTCAACGGTATGCCGAATCAAGTCCCGCAGTTGCTCAACTGTCATATCAAGGATGAGACGGATCTGCCTTCAGCAACTCATAACATTGATCTGCTGTAGCTTGTACATTTGATGACAAAGCATTGTAACAATCCCAAAACTTTCGAGTAGTATAGTGCATTAAATTGCTCGATAATTACCACTCTCAAAATCTGCGATCGCCTCTGCTGCTAAAGCATCCAGTTTACCCTCAGCAATATCTCGATCTAACTGAACATCCCATCGTTGGTAATCCAAATTTAGAAACCACTCTAACAACTCTCCAATCTTGTTGGGCGGAAGTTGGAGAATCGCATTTTCTATCTGTTCAATAGTCAACATAGGCTATCTTAACTTACACTTTTACTTAGTTGATTATTGTAACACTACTTTGAGCCTCATCATCAGTATTTTCGTTTGAGTTGCTCAACGGTCGTTACCTTACTTGCTGCTACATCAGTTCGGGCTTTATTAAATGCTTGTAGAAAACCGGGAATTTTCAATAATTCGTTCGTAGCTTCATTGCTTTCACGTTCTGCTGCTTTCAGGAGAATATAGTCAGTCAATTTTTTTCTCCAAATAGCTTAAATTTGATTTCTTGGGAGGATATCCCCCGATCGCGACCAGCTTGGTAATCTTGCCAACCAGCCTCGCTCTCTGCTATTTCTTCTGCTGAAATTACTTCATCATCTTCGGCAACTTCTTCCCGTAACTGAATCATCTTTTTCAAGTCTTCTAATAACCGCAGTTGGTCTGCAATCGTGAGGCTTTTAACTTGATTCAATACATTGCTATAAGTAAACATAGACTTGGTTGTAAGAGTTTTTGCTTGTTCTCTATTATATCTAAATTTAAAGTTCTGGAAAAGCGATCGCCCTGATTTTCCCTGCATTGCGATCGCCCTTATCTTCCCAAAGTGCGATCGCCCTTTCCTTTCCAACACCCAACTAATTAACTCACTATATAAGCGGTTTTCTGAACCGATATCCATCAGGTTCTACAACCACAAATGCCCCTTTCAGTTCTACTTCAGAGTAATTTTCTATAACTTTCGCAAGTTCTTTGTGAACTTCATTCACCATTTTAGGTAAGACTCGAAGGTAAATCACACCTGTTCCGATCGCCCTCACAAAAACAAGATTTCCGTAATCTCTGTCTCGCGTAACCAGGATGCGATTCTCTGCTTGGGCTACTCTCAGTATTTCTTCATCAATTGCTTGCGCTAAACCCATTTCAGCGACAACAATTACATCATGTCCTGTGTCAATCAAAAACTTTATAGTAACAGCATACACATCTTGGTCTATCAGAAACTTCATAATTTAAGCTAATGCCAAATACACATCTTCCGCCGCCACCAGTGCGATCGCATAACGCAAGCACGCCCGAATATCATCCATTTCCAAATCGGGATAGTAATCTTGGATAATCTCTGCAAAAGAAAGCCCTTCATTTAGTAATTCGAGAACGCTCTGTACAGTAATGCGCGTACCCACTATGCAAGGCTTACCGAAGTGAATTTGAGGGTTGACGGAGATTCTGTCCATTTTGACCACGCAGCTCTATGTCTCTTCTATTTTAAGTCATCAGTTAGGCGATCGCAACTTGTCTTTTTTCAGCAGTGAGCCGATCGCCCTTATCTTCCCAAAGTACCTGAAGCACAGCGGGTGCATCTGTGTTTTGCAAATATACTCGTAGGGGCGAAGCATGACCGCTGTAAATCTCTGTCTATCGCTAATAAATTGTCTGCGGTCATGCTTCGCCTATGCAAAATCGGGATGCTCCCAGCACAGCTATCCTAAAGTGCGATCGACCTAAATCTAACTCCCCGAAAATAAAAACTCAGTAGCAACATTCCACTGACTACCATCATGAACTAATAAAATCAACTCCGAAGCAGTAAACTCAAACAAGATCGATCGCCCTTTGAACTCCAACCAAGCAGCATCAAAATTTGGCTTAGTTAAATCGCTAAACGCCACAGTCATATGCGGTACAAAAGAGCGAGTCTGAGAAACGCGATCGACAATTCCCAAATTTTCCCCAACATAACTCATCAAATCTGTTTGAAGTTCCAGCAATGCCGGCGACTTGACAACATCAACATAAATGACGCGGGGCGCAAAAGCAGCAAAACCGGAGAGAGTAATCGGAATTGGTAAGCGCCCAGCAGCAAACCCCTTCAAACATTCCTCCAATTTGGGAACATCCGCCACAGCCCATTCAAAAGGAGGTTGCAGCGTGATGTGCGGTGGCGACTGCAAAGCGTGGCGGCTGTTGTAGTTTTCCGCAAAATACTCTTTAATCTGAGTAATCTGCTGTTGAATCTCCAGAGGTGGCACCAAAGCAATGAAAAATCGCTGTTTTAATGGATTCATAGGATAGTATCGCAGTCAAGAAAGGATGCTAGAACATGGAACATAGAGCATTGGCGTGATGGCCCACTTGCCCGCTGACTCATTCCCAATCATAAGATCGAAAATAAAAAATCCCAAATAAAAAAATGCCTTGGTTTGTCAAAATTGAGCAAGGAATTGTCGAAAAGCCTGTATTTGACAAGTACGTGCCAGCTCACAGAGCTTATGTGGTACATTTACGCGATACATTTCAAATATCTTGGACAAGTCAGACACATGAAAATACCTCGATAGCATCGCCCGCAAGGGTGAAGGGCGTACCCGCCAAAGCTTTTAGCATAATGCCAAAAGCA
>NZ_JBGJZU010000055.1:0-41540 GCF_041354475.1 Microcoleus sp. | reverse complement strand
TACCGAGATTGCCTGTGGAGTAGACAAACCCTCAGAAGTCATTCTGAGACTACGCTGAAACAGGAAATAAGCATCAGAGTAAAAACATCTAACGGTGTCTAACTTTGTCTAAGTCTTATAGAGCGGATTAACGATTATTTTACCCCGGTCATTCCCAAGTCCTACCCAAAGGTGAGGGTTGGGTGGAATTGCCCGCCACTATCGGTGAGAATGTGACTCAAGTCACAAAGAAACTCTATTTGGATCACTTGCCAGCACCCAAAATAATCACCTTCCTATCCTTATCAATGTCACCGCTGTTTTCGGGAAATAGGGAGATGATGTATATATCGAATTCAACCGTACTGCCATGAATCCCGTACAACTCCTCCCCGGCGCTATCTCTGAAATCCTCGCTTCTGTAAGCGACACAGGTGTTTTGACTCTAGCCGATCGCTACGGTTTGATGGCGGCCACCTTTGACGAGTCTCTGAATGAGGAAGAGAGAGGCTGTGTCAACCGCTTGCTACGGGCTGTCAGAAAAGGCAAAGTCAAAATCGTCAACGAATTTTCCGCAGCATTCTGATCGGGATTGACAATTTTGTTCGGAATCCAAAGTCACTCAACGGTAGATCCCAAGGACGGTGAAAATAGGCGGTAACTCCAGCAGCGGTAATTTGAATTCGATTGAAAGTTTTCTCCTGTGACTGAACAACGGTTTTTTTCTATAAGCAGCCTGTAAAGGTTGCTTTTTTTGTGACGTAGAGTTTAACGGTGCGGCCCAAAGATTACAAATTTTCTTGGATCATTCTATAACATTCATCTATAGTGGCTCTTTTTTCCATGGCTGTAACTAGAGATTCGTAGGCTAATTTATGGCTTTCGATGAGATTTTTGGCTTGGAGAGCACCCCAGTTTTGCTTGAGTTGAATTTCGGAACTTGGACGCCGGAGTTGTGTGAAAATTGCATTGATTTTAGTGCGGTCTTCTGCTCCGCCTTCAGCATTGCCATAGACAAAATTTTCAGCGACTATTCCCGCCATCCAAACGGCGCAGTATCGGTCTAAAAGTTGGGCGGAAAGTGTGCCATTTTGCAGTTGCAAGGCTAATTGTTCGTCTTCAAATCGAACGCCTCCTTGGGCGGATTGGCCTTGTTTAAATGCTTCCCAAGCGTTGAGGGCGTAGCCTGTGACGGGAATTCCTAATAGGTGCGCGACTAGGAAGTGTCCGGCTTCGTGATGGAGGATGCGATCGCGCCTTTGTTTGGAAGTGCCCGCGAGCAAGTCTAATAAAATTGTCCCGCCTTGACCTTGCCACTGGAAAGTGTCTAAGGTGGCGAGGCCCAAAAGACAAAAAGTGGCGATCGCCGGTACGGCCTCTGGCAAATTAAAAAGGGGTCCTAATAAGATTGAAACAGTGATGGCAAATATAGAAATAGCGATAATATTCACAGAAGTTTCTTTCATAAAATGGTTATTAGTTATGGGTGATTAGTTATGGGTTATTACTTATTAGTTATTTGTGCTTTATGATTATACCAAAAACCAGCAACTGAGTAGTGACTCATCTTTAGTTTGGTAGGTCGATCGCACTTTTGACCAAAATCGACACCAGCCGGATGGCGCACGGGAGGGGACTTGAGCTTAAAATCCTATATTCCAGTGTGATTGAAAATTACCGCTCCGATGCCACCTATCTTAAAAAAGATATTAAAATAAATCAAAGTCAAATAAAAGCATAATTGGAATCCTTCATGTCAGTTTTGGCAGCGATCGCAGTTTTAGGTATCCTCATTGTCGTTCACGAACTCGGCCACTTCCTGGCGGCGAGACTGCAACACATCCACGTCAACCGCTTTTCCATCGGTTTCGGCCCCATCCTGTGGAAATACCAAGGCCCAGAAACCGAATACGCCATCCGAGCCTTTCCCTTGGGAGGTTTCGTAGGTTTTCCCGATGACGATCCCGAAAGCACTATCCCCCCAAATGACCCGGATTTGCTCAAAAATCGGCCCGTGCTCGATCGGGCGATCGTCATTAGTGCAGGGGTAATTGCCAACTTAATTTTTGCTTACTTCCTGTTAGTAGTGCAATTTGGGACTGTCGGCCTCGCATCCATGGACTACCAACCAGGAGTTAAAGTCCCAGAAGTGGCGCTAGAAGTCAGTTCAGCCGCCGCCAAAGCCGGCATTAAATCGGGAGACATCGTTCTGTCTGTGGACGGTAAGGAATTGGGGGCTTCCAGCGAAGCCATCAAATCTTTAGTCGCGGAAATCCAAAATCATCCCAACCAACCCCTAGCCTTGGAAATTCAGCGTCAAGAACAGAAATTTGTAGTAACAGTAACTCCCGAATTAACCCCTGACGGTAAAGGTCGTATTGGGGTGCAGCTAACTTCCAATGGTACTGTGGTGCGGCAGCGAGTCGGAATAGTCGAGGCCTTAACTAAAGCCTCGGCTGAATTTGAGCGGATTGTGGTGCTGACTTTTCAAGGTTTCGGGCAATTATTGAGTAATTTCAGTCAGACTGCTGAAAAGTTGTCCGGGCCAGTAGCGATTGTGGCGGTGGGCGCAGGAATTGCGCGATCGGATGCAGCGAGTTTGTTTCAGTATGCTGTGCTAATTAGCATCAATTTGGCAGTGATTAATATCTTGCCTTTACCTGCTTTGGATGGCGGTCAGCTAGCTTTTCTGTTAATCGAAGGAATGCGCGGTAAACCTTTGCCAAACCGTATTCAGGAAAACGTGATGCAGACTGGTTTGGTGCTGTTGCTGGGTTTGGGAATTTTCTTGATTATTCGGGATACAGCTAATTTGGCTGGGATAGATTTTAGATTTTTAATGAAACAATAATTCTTAGTTGTTGGTTATTGGTTGTTGGGATCGAATAACCAATAACAAATAACCAATAACAAATAACAAATGATTAAAAAAATAAGTTTAAAAAAGCGATCGCTAGAAATTTTGAATCGCCTCAAATCCCTATATCCAGAGGCTCCTTGCACTCTCGATTACGAAACTCCCGTGCAGTTGCTGGTGGCTACTATTCTTTCGGCTCAATGCACCGATGCGCGAGTTAATCTGGTGACACCAGCTTTATTTGAGCGTTTTCCCGATGCAATTGCTTTGGGAAACGCGGATTTGCAGGAATTGGAGAATTTAGTGCGATCGACTGGTTTCTATCGGAACAAAGCTAAAAATATTAAAGGTGCTTGTTGGGCGATCGCCAATAAATTCAATAATCAAGTCCCGCAGACAATGGAATTGCTGTTAGAATTGCCGGGAGTTGCGCGCAAAACGGCCAATGTAGTTCTCGCTCACGCTTTTGGAATTCATATGGGCGTGACAGTCGATACTCATGTCAAGCGATTAAGCCAGCGCTTAGGCTTGACCAAACATCCAGATCCTGCAAGAATTGAGCGAGATTTGATGCTCTTGTTACCGCAGCCAGATTGGGAAAACTGGTCAATTCGGCTGGTGTATCATGGTCGGGCGGTTTGTAATGCCAGAAATCCAAGTTGTGATGTGTGTGAACTTGCTGATTTGTGTCCTTCTGCTAATGTTTCATAGCGTCAAAATTATCGATCGGTCTTCTCTCTTCCTCTGCGTTCTGGAGCGTTCTCTGCGGTTAAATTATTTAAATTCATCCAAAATGACCAAAACATAGTATAATACTAGATTGTGATTTATCTAAGGATATCAACAGATTATGGCTAAAAAGAGCATGGTCGAGCGCGAGAAAAAACGCCAAAGACTCGTAGACAAGTACGCTGACAAACGCGCAGACCTGAAAGACCAGTTCGACCAAGCTGCGAATCAGATGGATAAAATGGCGATTCACCGCGAACTACAAAAGCTACCCCGCAGCAGTTCCCGGACTCGCTTGCGTAACCGCTGCTGGGCGACTGGTCGTCCCAGAGGTTACTATCGTGACTTCGGGCTGTCTCGGAACACGATGCGAGAAATGGCTCATGAAGGTCTTTTGCCCGGTGTAGTTAAGTCTAGCTGGTAGTAGAAAGAACGAAGGAAGAAGGAAGAAGGAAGAAGGAAGAAGAAAGAAGGAAGAAGGAAGAAAGCCCTTCGACTCTTCGACTGCGCGAAGGGGTACGAAGAAGGAAGAAAAAACTCACAATCAATTTAATGGGCAAGATTGTGTTTTGGGTAGATTCTTGTTTCCTGATTCTGAGTTAAATTTTCCTCTTTCTTGCTTCATTGTCCGCAGCATTTATCGATGCCCAGACTTTCTAGTAATAAGTCGCTGACGGCATTGGCGATCGCAAATTCGCCGTAGAAGCTTTTAGAAAAATCATAGGCTTGCATTTCGGTGACGATCGCAATTACGAGACTGCCCACATCGTTTTCGCCTTCCATGCGTTGGCGGACATAGATTTGGGCTGCTCTTTTGGCTATTTGCTGGTTGGCAGCTTCTGGGATAAACTCAGAGTCCAGCCATGCGAGCAGTGTTTGTTGGAGCCATTCACCTTCCTGTTCTGGGTTTTTGGCTGGTGGTAAGGTGATGGGTGCGATCGATTCTGACATAGTTATTCCTAATTCCTAATTGCTAATGTTGGCGGTTAACGGTCAAGTGACAAACAACAGATAAATTTATGCAATATGATATACAGTCAATTATACAAGGATATGCCCAAGGCTATTTCCTGATGGCAAATGACGGTGAAGATAGTTTGGGCTGGTATTCCAGCAGCCAGCGGGCGCTGATTCCCCTAGATGGAAGCTTTACCTATCCTAAATCCCTCCGCCGTCAAATCAATCAAAATCGGTTTTCCGTGGCTGTAAACCGCGATTTTGGAGCGGTGGTTGAGGGTTGTGCCGATCGCGAAACTACCTGGATTTCTCAAGAACTAAAACAGATATATTGGGCTTTGTATCAGACCGGTTGGGCTTACAGCTTCGAGACTTGGTATGGTGACGAATTGGCTGGGGGAATTCTCGGATTGTCTATAGGCGGCGCTTTTATTGGCGAATCGATGTTTTATCGAATTCCAGAGGGTTCTAAGGTAGCGATGGTGAAATTGGTTGAGAGATTGCGCGATCGATATTATCTACTATTCGATGCTCAAATGAACAATCCTCACCTCGAAAGATTCGGGGCTTATACTGTCAAAGAAAAGCAGTACAATGCTCTCTTGGAAGAAGCTTTGAAACGCAAGTGTTCGCTGTTGTAAATCGCAAATTCCTCGTTCTTCAGCCTGGCTTGGGAACGAAGAATTTTGCAAGCCGATTCACTACTTACCCATAAATATCATCATCTATGAGCTGTTAGTTACTAGCCAGGAGCCAGTATTTAGGTAAGAAAAATTAGGTTTGACATCCACCTAAAACTAGCTACAAAAACTGGAAATCTGAACCATTAATCGCCAAAACAAAAGGACTTGCTGTTTCAAATGAACCAGTCAGATCGAAGTTGTTATTATTCAACACGATTCCCAAAATCTGCCCATTACTGCGGTTACGAATCACCATATCGTTGACAAGTCCGTCATTGTCATAAGCAATCAGATTCTCGTCAGTAAACAGCAAACTTAATTCAGTTAAGCCATCGGTGAGACCAAGGCGATCGCCCTGGTCAAAATTAAAATCAGTAATCACATCAGCTTGAGCAACACTAAATGGTTCATCATTGCTTTTGAGCACAAATATATCACTACCAGGGCCACCAGTCAAGACATCAACACCGCGATCGCCCACGAGGAAATCATTACCTTCATTGCCCTCTAAATCATCATCTCCTTGCCCACCTCGCAGTAGATCGTTGCCACGGCTCCCAAACAAAACATCGTTACCGGCATCACCTCTAATGACATCATTACCCTCATTTCCATCAAGTCTATCGTTACCCTTGCCACCGTAAATAATGTCATTGCCGGGACCACCTGCGATGACATCATTGCCGTTATTTCCTAATAGTCGTTCGTTGCTATCCAAGGAACCTAAAATCGTATCGTTCCCATCTAATCCCCAGACTCCCCACGTAAAAGCAGACAAATCTCCCTCTGTTACATTGATATCATCGTCCGTAGCAAATCCCAAAAAACGTGGTCCCCCCCCAGCGGACACAGGAAATCCTGTTAGATCTCCGAGTAGATTGTTAATCGTTAAAACCATGGATATCTCCTTTTCAAAATGCTGATTATCCTATTATATTTTAAAATTTGCAGAGACGCTCTCAATTTGAGTAAAATTTATTTTGGAACTTTTTGGTGTAAAACCAGTCAAGCGCAACTTGCTTGCCTATTTGCCATTTCCCAGATCAAATATATTGACTAGGGCAGCTAATATTTAGCACGTATCAAGTGTTTAGCACATATAATAAGCTTAACAGGCAATGTGCTAACAACGTTAATGTAACCCTGTAACGTCGAGAGGGAAAGGTTGTTTGTCAAGAAAAGTCAAAGTTTATGGGCCCGATCGCCCTGGGAAAATAGCCAGTTTTCGATTCCCAGACAAAAGCTTTATAAACAGGCTGTAATTTCTTCACAAATCCTTAAATTCCGGCTCACCAAGATTATTATTGGCAAAATTCACTGTTTTCAGGTGTTTTACTCATGTCTACTCCTAAATCCTCATCTCGTCAAAGCAGCAATAACTCCGCCAAGTCACTCATGCCCGCAAATATAGACTCCACCGATCAAGATAATCACAGTTTGCAAAGCGAAGTTAATATGGAACAGCTACTGCAAGCTTTGGCTGCTGGAGTACCGAATGAATCTGCCGAAATTGAACGGTTGAAAACATGGAAACAAGACTTGCAGTGGGTGTTTCAATTTCTCGGCAACCGTCGCGTTTTAATAGCAGTAATCGAGCCGAGGACTTTTGCCCTGCGGTATGCTAACGCAGCTTTCTGTCGTTTGGCTGGCTGGGAAGGAACACCCCTGGGAAATGGGCCACTAGGCGGTTTGTTTGCAGGAATGGGTATTACTTTGCTCGAACTATTCGAGGAGTGGGACACCAAAACAGCGGAAAAATTATACCGCCGCCATCTTTTGCACTGGGTATTTAAACAATCTTATCAAATTGACCTCGCAGCTTTGCGAGTCCTCGACGAACCAGTGATGGCTACTGTAAAAAATCGGGTACACCCTGAACCAAGATTTGTCGAATTTTGGCTGGGTTCGGAACAGTTGCAAATTGCAAGAATTGACCCAAAGATAGATGAATTTGCGGATTTACATTTGAATTTAATGCCAGTAAACGAACGGGAAGCTTGGTTGATGCAGTCGAATCAATTGGCGATTTTAGGCGATCGCTTACAGTTGGATAATTATCAAGTAGAAGGTTTACTGGTACTCGAAGGTTTTGATGTCACCATACAGGAACAAATTCGGCGGCTGACGCAGTTATTAATCGATCGCGATTCCATGCTGCGCCCCGACAAATTTGAAAGAATAGATGGTTGTTTACGATCGCTATTTAATGCAGACGGCACTTTGCTGCTGCGCCCTGACGGCGAACAGGTACAGATATTAGTCGCTAAAGGCGGCCAACATTTGCAGCCCGTAGTTTATTCAATGGACTCCCTAGAATCTTCTCATTTTTTGAAAGCAACGGCGGCAAATCAAGTTTGGAATGTCCCCGATTTACGCCGAGAATGCGATACCGAATGCGATCGGGCTTTGCGAAAAATGGGCGTGCGATCGATGCTACTGGTACCCCTAGTGGTCAAAACTGTCACCCGCGAGGGCTGCGTGCAGCGAATTTTGGGCCTAGTAGGGATGTTGTGCGATCGGCCCAACCACTTCAACCGCATTGACTCCCAGCACGCCCAAGAACTCATTCCCGCCTTCATAGCAGCCCTGCGGCAAGCCATGCAGCAACGGTTTAGCCACATCCACAACATCCACCCCTCCGTCGAATGGCGCTTCATCCAAGAAGCAGAAAGACGAAGTTGGGGACTACCACAGGAAACAATAGTATTTTCTGAAGTTTATCCACTGTTTGGAATTTCCGATATTCGTGGTTCTAGCGAGGAGCGGAATCGAGCCATTCAAACTGATTTACTAGAACAATTTCGCTTAGCTTTAGACATAGTTGATGTCGTTTGTGAAACACAAACTACTCACCTCGGTCAGCAACTACGCCTCGATTTACTAGACTATATTGAGCATTTAAAAGAAAAAATAACAGTTGATATGGAGGTGCGAGCAGCGGAGTATTTGAACGAACATTTAGAAGTATATTTTGACTATTTTTTGCAGTGCGGGCCGAAAGTTCAGGACGCAGTGGAAGCTTACCGAGCAGCTTGTGAAAACGAACACAACTGCGTTTACTGCGATCGCACTCGCTACGACGAAATGCTACATTTAATTACTAGCGAACTCCAAGAAACTTGGACACGCTGGCAAGACCGAATGCAGAAAATTCTCCCCCACTACTGCGACATAGAATGTACCGACGGCATGGATCACATGATTTATGTTGGCAAATCTATAGATAGCAGATTCAGTCAGTTTCATCTCCACAGTTTGCGTTACGAACAACTACGAGCAATTTGCGACTGCGGGCGCACCGTATTTCGCCTGCAAGCAGATTCGCAAATTAATATGGAACTCGCACATTTAGTCTTAGTACAGAATACCACTATCGACATTTTTCACAACGAAAATACAGAAAAAATGTTTGATGTCAAAGGCACCCGCGACATCCGCTACGAACTTGTCAAAAAGCGCATCGAAAAAGCCGTTGACAAAGACGCCCAAGAGCGAATTACCCAGTCAGGAATGTTGACTATAGTTTATTCAACCGAAGACGAATGGGAAGAGTACCAGCAATATTTGCGCTACTTGTCTCGCGAAGGTTGGGTAGAGGCAAAAATTCAAACAGGGATGGTGGAATCGCTGCAAGGAGTCAGCGGTTTAAAATTTGCCCGCGTCCGTATTTTGCCGGAACCCCAATCAATTGTTCATATCAGTGAAGTTACGGTTGTCCAAGATTGAAAATATGCCATTTAAACAGCAATTCCGGTAAAGACCCTGGATGGTGTATGGGGGTCTCATCTAGGGGCAACCGGGTGTGGGATTGCCCCTACAAAAGTTAGTGCTATCTATTATTTGTGACTTAGGGCATAAAAAAAGGCGATCTATATCACATAAATATTAAAGAAATTAGCGATACTCTAGGTAAAATATAATCCTATATTACTTTAAATAAATCTATGCAAATTATTTCAAAATACCAAATTAATTCTAATATCAATGAAGGTGCAGAAACAATTATCTATCGCGCCCATACAATTCTAGACCAGACTTCCATAATTATCAAAATCCTCAAAGCCGAATATCCCACACTCGATGCCATTACTCGCCTCAAACACGAATATCAAATCCGCAAAGATTTAGACAACGAACAAATTGTCAAAGCCATGAGTATCCAAACCTTTGACAATCGATTAGGACTGGTTTTAGAGGACTTTGGTGGCGAATCTCTCGGACAAGTGATCGAAAGAGAAACGCTGAGTGTGCGAGCAATTTTAGACACCGCCATCCAAATCGTCAAAGCCTTAGCATTCCTGCACCAAAATCACATTATTCACAAAGACATCAAACCCAGCAACATCATAATCAACTCCCAAACCAAACAAGTCAAACTCACCGACTTCGGCATTGCTACTAAACTCAACAAAGAAAACCCGCAATTTAACAATCCCAACTCCGTCGAAGGCACATTAGCTTATATGTCTCCCGAACAAACCGGGAGAATGAACCGCACCCTCGACTACCGCACCGACTTTTATTCCCTCGGAATTACCCTGTATGAAATGCTCACAGGTAGTTTGCCTTTTACCAGCAGTGACCCGTTAGAAATAGTCTACAGCCACATTGCAATTCAAGCAATTTCGCCACATCAAATCAACTCAGAAATTCCCCCGTCAGCCTCAGATATCGTGATGAAGTTAATGGCAAAAAACGCCGAATCAAGATATCAAAGTGCAGCGGGATTGTTAGCAGATTTAGAAATTTGTTTGCAGCAGTTAGAAACAACAGGAAAAATAGCAGATTTTCATCCAGGTCGCTTAGATATTCTCAGCCAATTGTTAATTCCCCAAAAATTGTATGGTAGACAACAACAAGTCAACGAACTATTGGCAGCATTTGAACGTGTAGGGGCGGTTTCACCCGAATCTTTGCCACCCAACCCAAATACTGAAAAACCCGCCCTCACCAACCAAAAAAACCTTTCAATCGAATCTTTATCACCCAACCAAAACACCGAAAAATCTGCCCATTCCCAAAGCGAATTAATGCTAGTATCTGGTTATTCTGGCATCGGCAAATCTGCCGTCGTCAACGAAGTTGGCAAACCCATTACCAAGGCAAAAGGTTACTTCATCAGCGGCAAGTTTGACCAATTCAAACGCAACATTCCTTATGCCTCATTAATTCAAGCATTTAACTCCCTGCTGCGCCAGTTGCTAACCGAAAACGCTGCTTCTATAGAAACATGGCGCACCAAAATTTTAACAGCTTTAGGCACAGACGGCAAAGTAATTGCCGATGTAATTCCTGAAGTTGAATTAATCGCTGGAAAACAGCCCAATGTGCCAGAACTGGGCCGTGTAGAATCGCAAAATCGCTTTAATCGCGTATTCAAAGAATTTATTCGCGTTTTTGCCCAAAAAGAACACCCGCTAGTCATCTTTTTAGACGATTTGCAGTGGGCAGATTCAGCAACATTAAAGTTAATGCAAACACTGATAACTGACCCCGACCAACAATCTTTATTGCTAATCGGTGCTTATCGAGATAACGAAGTCAGTCCGACTCACCCGTTAATTCAAACTGTAGAAGAAATTGAAAAAACAGGGACGGTTGTCAACAATATCGTACTGCAACCACTGGATTTGGACAATGTAACTGAATTAGTTGCTGAAACACTTAACAACATCACAGAAAAAGTCGGAAATCTAGCAGAATTAATTTGTAATAAAACTGGCGGTAATCCTTTTTTCTTGACGCAACTACTCCAAGCACTTTATCAAGACAATCTTTTGAAATTCGACTTTAGTCTCTTGGAAGGTAAAGGAGGTTGGAATTGGAGTATCGATGAAATTCAAGCCATTGGAATTACCGATAAAAGCGTTGTGGAACTGGTAGCTAGTCGCATTGAAAAGCTCCCCGCAGCCACGCAAGAAGTGTTGAAATTAGCAGCTTGCGTGGGGGATAAATTTGCTCTGGATGTGCTGTCACTGGTCAGCGAAGAGTCAGCTAATGCTACAGCCACTGAACTTTATTCAGCCTTGCAAGCTGGGTTAATTCTGCCTTTGAGCGATGCTTATCGCATTCCTTTAGTTTTCGACAAATCGGAATCAATCAATCTCAAATTAGATACTTCACGGGTTAGTTACAGATTTTTACATGACCGTGTTCAGCAAGCCGCATATTCGCTAATTCCCGAAGATAAAAAGCAATCCACCCATTTAAAAATCGGTCAATTGCTGTTACAGAATACTCCAGCACAAAAGCTAGAAGAAAACATCTTTGATATTGTCAATCAATTGAATGTCGGAATTGATACGATTAGCCAGCCAGCAGACAAGACGCAGTTAGCAAAATTAAATTTAACTGCTGGACGCAAAGCAAAGGCGGCTAATGCTTATGAAGCGGCTGTGAGGTATTTGCGGGTGGCGATGGAATTATTGCCAGCGGATTGTTGGCAGAGTCAGTATGACTTAACGTTAGCAATTTACGAGTCAACGGCAGAAGCTGAATACTTAAACATCAACTATGAAGATTCAAAAAAACTGGTCGATATCGTCCTAAAACACGCGAAAACTATCCTGGAAAAAGTCAATGTTTATGAACTTCAGATTCAGTCTTTTAACGCTCAAAATAGACTTACAGAAGCATTAAATACTGGACTGGAAGTGCTGAAACTGTTAGGCATTGCTTTTCCTCAAAACCCCAGCCTGTTCAATATTGTAGCGGGATTAATCGATACAAAACTTAGCTTGGGATTGAAACGAATTGAGGATTTAGCTAACTTGCCAGAAATGACAGATCCCGATCGACAAGCAGCCATGCGGATTTTATCAGGGATTCTCAGCACTGCTATTCAAGCCCAGCCCCGACTGGTACCGCTGCTGGCATTTACCATGCTCAAGCTGTGTATTAAATACGGCAACTCGCCTTATGCAAGTATTGCCTACGTTTATTATGGCGTAGTTATGTCCAAGCTAGGGGAGATTAGTTTGGCATACCAATTCGGCCAACTGTCAATTACGATGTTAGACAAATTTCCATCCCGTTCGCTCAAAACTAGAGTTTATGCAATATTTAGTTGTTTTATCAAACATTGGAAATCGGATCTAAACTCAGTATCTGGCTATCTTATGGAAGGTTTTCAAACAGGAATGGAAACTGGGGAATTAGAATATGCAGGTTATGCTATAAGCGAATACTGCAATTACAAACTATTGATGGGAGAGCCTCTAGAGTTGGTTGAACAGGAGAGTGGTAAATATGTGAAATTAATGGATAAACTAAAATTAGAAATCGCTGTACAGTGTATAAGTATATGGAGGCAGACAGGCTTAAATTTCGGCGGAAAAGCTGTCGAATCATGTTATTTAGTCGGCGATAACTTTAATGAAGTCGAAACGCTCCCCGCTTTAATAAAAGCTAAAAATTTTCTTTTAGTTTGTTTGATTTATAACGCCAAAGCTCAGCTTAATTTTTTCTTCAAAAACTACGCCCAAGCCTTGGATAATTCGAGGTTGTTTGAGAAACATGAAGAAGCAGCCGCCGGATTTTATGTAGTTTCTCTCAGTAAGTTCTACTACTCTCTCACTCTCCTCTCTTTGTATCCCCAAGGTGATAAATGGGAGCAAAAACAATATTTAAAAAAAGTGGTAGACAACCAAAAAAAGATGCAAAAATGGGCATTTCATGCTCCGATGAATTATCAACACAAATACGACTTGGTGGCAGCGGAAAAAGCGCGAGTGTTGGGGCAGAATACCGAAGCAATGGATTTGTACGATCGCGCAATTGCTGGCGCAGCCAAAAACGGTTATATTCAAGAAGAGGCCTTAGCCTATGAATTAGCTGGAGAATTCTATCAATCTCTGGGGAAACAGATAGTTGCTCAAGCATATTTGACGAAAGCTTATTACGGTTATATCCGCTGGGGAGCTCTCGCGAAAGTTAAACACTTAGAGTCAATACATTCTTTCTTAGTAGCACAAACGCGGGTGGCAGAAACTCCAACTCTCGATGTCACGCGCACTACCACTGGAAGCACTACCAGCAATGGTTTGGGCGATTTCTTAGACGTGGCTACTTTTATTAAGTCTTCGCAAGCGATTAACAGTGAAATAGTTCTCGAAAAATTGTTGACAAAATTAATTAATATCCTTTTAGAAAATGCGGCGGCTCAAAAAGTCGTGCTGTTGCTGCTTAAAGGCGATGGACTCTGCATTGAAGCAGTAGGTAATTCTACAGATAGCACGGCAACTGTTTTACAATCTATGCCCTTGGAAAACAGTAAAGATTTGCCAATTTCTGTGATTAACTATGTTTTTCGCAGTCAACAGCCTCTGGTATTGGAGAATGGGACTGTTGCTGAATTTTTTCAGGCAGATGTCTATATTAGAGAATTTCAAATTAAATCAATTCTGTGTTTGCCAATTATTTATCAATCCCATCTGCAAGGGATTATTTATCTAGAAAATAAGTTAACAGCCGGAGCTTTTACCACCGACAGGGTAGAAGTTTTAAAGGTTTTAGTTACTCAAGTTGCTATTGCGATTGAGAATGCTAGTTTGTACGCTCGCGAGCAAGAAAAGTCCCAACAGTTAGAAAAGTCTTTTGTGGAACTGCAACAGGCACAGTTGCAACTAATTCAAGGTGAAAAAATGTCTTCTCTGGGCAATTTAGTTGCAGGTGTCGCCCACGAAATTAACAATCCGGTTGGTTTTATTGCGGGGAATATTACCGAAGCTACTAGGGCTGTTGGCGATTTAATTAGCCATTTACAACTGTATCGGGAAGAAGTGGTTATTCCTAGTTCAAAAATTGCAGACGATGCTGAGGATATCGATTTAGAGTATCTTATAGAAGATTTACCGAAAATGCTGGGGTCGATGAAAGTTGGGTGCGATCGCATTCGCAATATTAGCACATCTCTCCGCACCTTTTCCCGTGCGGATACCAGCCAAAAAGTATCGGCAGATATCCATGAAGGGATTGACAGCACTTTAATGATTTTACAGCATCGCTTAAAAGCTAATCCCGACCGTCCCCTGATTCAAGTGGTTAAGGAGTATGGAAATCTCCCAAAAGTTAAGTGTTATTTGGGACAGTTGAATCAGGTGTTTATGAATATTCTGGCAAACGCGATCGACTGTTTTGAAGAAGCAAATAAAGGTCGGAGTTTTGATGAGATTGAACTCGCTCCTAATATCATTACTATCAAAACTCAAATTGATGACGAGCATCAAATAGTTGTCATTAAGATTGGAGATAATGGCAGGGGAATTTCTGAGGAAGTTGTAGCGCGGATTTTTGACCATTTATTCACGACTAAAGGTGTTGGAAAGGGTACGGGGTTGGGTTTATCTATCAGTCGTCAAATTGTGGAAGAAACCCACGGTGGCAAACTGACTTGTGATTCGGTAGTGGGGGAAGGGACAGAATTTGCGATCGCCCTACAGTTGGATTAAGGGAATTGGCGTGTTTTTCAACCCGGAGATCCCCCCTAACCCCCCTTAATAAGGGGGGGACAAGAGCATTCTCTTTCGTCCCCCTTTTTAAGGGGGATTTAGGGGGATCTCTGGGGCAATCAAACACGCAATTGGCGGTTGAAACCGCGTCTACACGAACGAAGTCTGCCTCCGCAGACTAAGAGTGATTAACATATATTTAAAAATTTGTCAATGTCTAATTATCTGGGAAAAAGTCCGCTGTTTACAGTCTAGATTCGGCAGTATGCAGTTACATTGTTAGCTAAATGTCATAAGTGTATTTGATAGGAGTTTTGCCAGTGAACGCTGCCGAACAAGCTAAAAATATTGAACTTACGAGCAAAATTGCTGCGGTTGTTAATTTATTCAAATCGGAATTCCCGGATGTGAAAGTCGATTTGAAACCTTGGATGAATGACGCAGATACTAGAGAACTTGTCGATCCCGATTCCATTGACATTGGCTTTCATTTTCCAGGTAGAAGTCGCTTGTTACAAAGCCGCAGCATCCTGATTCAAATCCGATTTTACCAAGATCCGGTAGAAGGATCTCGGCGGGCGATCGGAGTTGAAGCAGCCGGCTACGATCATACTGGTCAACAGTGGCGTTTTTCTACTGTGGAAAATTGGAGTTTTCTGGGCCAAACCGAACCTGCTGCGGAGTCGGCGCAAAAACTCAAACATTTTTGCCAGGAGATATTTAATCTCTTTAATCCATCTTTTTGAGGACTAAATTCCTGACTACAAACCTGGTTTTTGAGGACTAAAGTCCTGACTAAGAACAGGTTAGTAGCAAGGATTTTAGTCCTTGCTATTATCGCAATTGTCGATCGCCCGACAGCCAATAGCATAAACTGATTTGTAAGTGGTAGAACGCTTGCCAAATAAAGTATAGCGATTATCCCGCACTTGTTCGTAAACGCGATCGCCCATCCACTTCATCCCCGGCATGGCACGGTAAGCAGCCACAAATACCTCACCTCCGGGTAATATTCGCCCGATTTCCTCCGCCGCATCGCTACCTTGCCAACGCCGTTGAGGTGTGTCACTATCTATCAAAATCATCCCCATTTCGCAGTCAGCCGAAGTTATCCCAAAATCCTCTAATTCCTGTAAATCTTGCATAGGAATATACTCAAATATCTGACCTCGATCTAAGTTTTCCAGTAGCTGCACTAAGGTGACGCAGAGATTGCAATTGCCGTCGTAAATTACATGATATTTCATAGAAATTGGGAATGGGTAATTGGGAATTTGGAATTAGTTAAGTGACTAATGACTGCTAACTATAGGAATCTCGATCGCAAATTCGGTTCCTTGACCGGGCGCTGAATAGCAATGCAACTGTCCGCCGTGCTTTTCCACCACAATTTGATAACTAATCGACAGCCCCAAACCAGTCCCTTTTCCCGGTGCTTTTGTCGTGAAAAAAGGATCGAACAGCCTTTGGTGAACTGCTGCTGGAATTCCTGGCCCGTTGTCAGCAATCCGAATTACAATATGAGTGGGATTGCGGCTAGAAGCATCATAAACAACATTGTCTCTCTCCATCAACACGTCCGGTTCATACTTTACTTCCGTACAAATCCGCAACGTTGGCGAAGGACAAGAAGGAATAAATGAATTCACATCCTCAGCCCACTGCCCAGTTTCCATAGCTTCTTCCAAAGCATCAATGGCATTGCCAATAATATTCATAAATACCTGATTCAATTGCCCAGCATAACACTGTACGCAAGGCAAATCGCCGTATTCTTTGACTAGCAAAATTTTAGGATGTCCCGGCGTTTCTTTCAGCCTATGCTGCAAAATCAACAAACTGCTGTCAATACCTTCATGAATATCTACGTGCTTTTGTCCTGCTTCATCCAACCGTGAAAAATTTTTCAGCGAGAGTACAATTTGGCGAATTCGCTCAGCTCCCATTTTCATCGAATTTAAGAGCTTTGGCAAATCTTGAAGCATAAAATTTAAATCGATATCATCTATCTCTTCTCGAATTGCTTCGGTGGGTTCCGGGTATTCTTTCTGATAAAGTAGCAGCATTTTCAACAAGTCTTGAAAGTAATCGTCAGCGTGCATGACATTGCCGTAAATAAAGCTGACTGGATTGTTAATTTCGTGAGCTACTCCGGCTACCAATTGCCCCAAGCTGACCATTTTTTCATTTTGCACCATCAGGCTTTGAGTTTGCTGCACATCCCGCAGAGCCTTGGCCAGTTCTTGATTTTTAGTCCTCAATTCACTTTCAGAAAGTCGCACTGCTTCTTCGGCTTTTTTTCTAGCAGTAATATTTTTGCGAATAGCTACATATTGATGGGGTTCTCCTTTGGCGTTTAAGCAAGGTACAATGGTAGTATCTAACCAAAAATATGTGCCATCTTTAGCTCGATTTTTCATCTCTCCCCGCCAAACATTGCCCTGGCGAATGGTTGACCAAAGCTGCTTGAAAAAATCGGCAGAATGATAGCTAGAATTGACCAGTCGGTGAGTTTTGCCAATCAGTTCTTCTCGATGGTATTTAAAGAGTTCGCAAAATTGGTCGTTGACATAAGTAATAGCGCCGAACTCGTCGGTATTCGAGACGATCGCAGATTGATCCAAGGCAAATTTTTCAAATTCTAGTTCTTGGAGGGTTTGCCACAATTCCGCTTCGGCTTGTTTGCGATCGCTAATATCAGTAATCATCCGCAAAACCCCAGAAAATTCGCCGTTGACATCAAACATCGGTGTCGCAGAGACGATCGCCCACAAGTGAGAGCCATCTTTGCGAGTAAACTGAAAATCGTGGCGTTCCCGGATACCTTGGCGTCGTCGCTGCACGTAAATATTGGCAATTTCCTTAGTATTGTCGTCAATAAATTCAAAGAGCGATCGCCCCTGAATTTCCTCCACTGTATACCCTAGCATTTCTGCCATCCGAGAATTCGCAAAAGTCGTTTTGCTTTCTGAGTCGAACATCCAAACGCCCTCGGAAGCAGTCTCCACAATGCAGCGGTAATAACTCTCCCTCTCCCTGAGTATTTCTTCTGTCTGTCTGCGATCTGTAATATCCAAAATTACCCCGTCAAAACAAACCACTCCCAACTGCGAATTAGGGATTTGGCCAGGGTAGGAAACTAAGGAATCCCGAAATTTTTCTGGTGCTTTTAACTCGGCATTTTTACCATTTTCTATTTCTGTTTTTAAATCTAATTCCCTTGGTATTTCCTGGGAATTAGATACCAAATTCGCCTCTTTTACTTGGCAATAAACAGGTTTGCCTTTTTCATAAACCCAGCTAATACCCCCGTCATGTCTGACAATCCGGTATTCCAGGATGTAGGGAGTTTTAGATACCACACTTTGCAGCAACAAAGCTTCGACATTCTTGCGGTCTTGAGGATGAATAATGCTAGCAAAATCACGGACGCGATCGTTAACAAAATCCGAGGCGGGATAGCCTGATATTTCTTGAATCGCCTCGCTCAAAAAAGCCATCCTCCGTTTACCAGCCGTGGGGCCGCTCAAGTCCCAGATACAACGGTAGATAGCACCAGGAATATTAGCTACTAAAGTTTTATATGTTTCTTCACTGTTTAACAAAAATGAATCTGCTTCACTAGGAGTTGCGCCATCCGTAACTTTAGATGAATTTGAGTAAATTTGCATATTTTTTTACGCTGGTGAGTGCGGGTTGAAATATTAAAGTAGATGGCCCATAAAAAGTGAATTTGATTAAGACAAGAATTCCTTATTAATTAATATAGTATATAATTTGTTGTTTAAACATTCAGAAAATTTGATAGCCGCTAATAGGGAAATGTATAGAGTCGGAAATACAGTGGAGGCTAGGGTTTGGGATAAACAGAGGTTTTGGCACGGGATCGATCGTCTGAGACTGGTAGCAGCGGGAAGACAGGGGTGGGGATCGAGGCAAAAACAGCGATCGACCTAACTTTAGCCTCAGTCTTCCTGATTTTTTGCTTCTGTGAAAATTCATAACTTGTATTGGGTTTAATTACCTCTATCGGGAGGGGGAAGCAGCAATAATCAAAATTATCTCCTCTCTTCCACTCCCCCTCTTTTTCACTCCCCCCCTCTCCCACTCCCCATCTCGTTACAATAAATAAGTTGCCCAGAATCGATCGCCCCTCAAAACACCATGACTCAACAACAACCCCGGATTTGCATTCTTGGCGGAGGCTTCGGCGGACTCTACACGGCCCTGCGTTTAAGTCAGTTACCCTTCCCCAAAGCCGAAAAACCCGAAATCGTCCTAGTCGATCGCCGCGATCGATTCCTGTTCGTGCCCCTGCTGTACGAACTCCTAACCAACGAACTACAAAGTTGGGAAATTGCCCCACCCTTTACCGAACTATTAGAAAACACAGGGGTGCGCTTTTGTCAAGGCACTGTCTGTGGCATCGACTTAGAAACAAAACGAGTCCAATTACACAACGGCCCAGAATTTGCGTGCGATCGCCTCGTGTTAGCTTTAGGAGGTGAAACCCCTCTAGATATGGTCAATGGTGCAGTTGAGTATGCTTATTCATTTCGCACACTCAAGGACGCTTACCGACTAGAAGAAAGACTGCGATTTTTAGAAGCCAAAAATACCGACAAAATTCGGGTGGCGATCGTCGGTGCCGGTTATTCTGGAGTAGAATTGGCTTGCAAACTAGCCGATCGACTCGGAGAAAAAGGTCGCGTGCGGTTAGTCGAACAAAGCGACATGATTTTGCGGACATCGCCGGAGTTCAACCGAGACGCAGCCACAAAAGCCTTAGAAAAACGACAAGTTTGGACCGACTTAGAAACCAGCGTAGACTCGATCGGATCAGACAGAATTTCCTTAATGTACAAAGGACAATTAGATATTCTGCCAGTAGACATAGTATTGTGGACAGTAGGAACTCAAGTTAGTCAAGCAGTGCGATCGCTCCCTCTCAAACAAAACCAACGCGGTCAACTAATCACTACCCCCACATTGCAAATAGTCGATCGTCCAGACATATTTGCCCTAGGAGATATAGCCGAATGTCACGACGCCAGCGGCCAAAAACTTCCCACTACAGCCCAAGTAGCCTTCCAGCAAGCTGACTACACAGCCTGGAACATCTGGGCTTCCCTCACCGGTCGGCCTTTACTTCCTTTCCGGTATCAGCCGCTAGGAGAAATGATGACATTAGGAATAGACAACGCCACCATGGCAGGTTTAGGAATTCAACTCGACGGACAACTAGCCCACATTGCTCGCCGCTTAGCCTATCTCTATCGAATGCCAACCTTTGACCATCAAGTAAAAGTTGGTTTCAATTGGATTAGCAGACCGATTCAAGATTTGTTAAAAACTTAATGGTTAATTGCTAATTATTAATTTTTGACAATTAACTGTATTCATTAGTCCGCGTAGGCGGACTTTGTTTGTATAGTAGCGGTTTCAACCGCCGAAGTATCTAACAACCAACAACCAACAACCAACAACCAATAACAAATAACAAATGACAAAAGTAATTTTTTTAGATGCCGCCGGTACACTATTTGACGTGCGCGGTAGCGTCGGCGAAGTCTACGGAAAATTTTCCCGCCGTTGGGGAATAACTGTTTCTAACGAAGAGTTAAATACAGCATTTTTCCAAAGTTTTGCCAACTCAACTCCGATGGCATTTCCCGGAAGAGAATCAGCCAAAATTCCCCAACTAGAATTTGAATGGTGGCAAGCAGTTTGCGCTAACGCTTTTCAAATAGCAGGCGTTTTCAATCAATTCTCAGACTTTCCAAAGTTCTTTGCCGAACTGTACGCTCATTTTGCCACCGCCGAACCTTGGTTTGTCTATCCCGATGTGTTACCTGCATTAAATAGGTGGCAGCAACAAGGAATAGAATTAGCCGTAGTCTCGAATTTTGATTCACGACTTTATGCCGTATTAAAAGCACTAAATTTAGCAGAATATTTCACATCAGTGACCATTTCCACCGAAGTTGGTGCGGCCAAACCAGACTCGAAAATTTTCACTACCGCTTTGCAAAAACACCACTGCATTGCTGAAAATGTTGTGCATATCGGCGATAGTTTCAAAGCAGATTATTGCGGTGCTATAAATGCTGGCTTAAAATCAATTTGGTTGAATCGAAAACCAGAAGCATTAGAGCTAGTAAAACAACGTTTGACCGAAACAAAAGTAGAGGAATTTTCCCGTTTAGATTTGATTGATTATTAGTTGATGTGACTAATTAATATCAATTCCTATCTTCATCGGAATTATTCATTTCTCTCTGATATCTCTGTGTTCTCTGTGTTCTCTGTGGTTAAATCATTCCGATGCAACCGGAAACGGTATAACAGCCCGCAAGCTAATTAGTTATTAGTTATTTGTTAGTCATAAATAACTAATAACTAATAACAAACAACAAATAACCAATAACAAATAACCAAGTTAAAAAAGATGAGAAAGAAACTTATAAATCAAACGAAATATCGCTGTTGCAGCGATCGCACCTAAAGCCCCCAACCACCCCACAAACAACACGCCCATGATAGTAGCACCAGGATAAATCACAGTTGCCGCCGATCGCAAAGCCGGGAAAAACACCAACAAAGCCAGAGTACCAGCGCCAATAGTCAACATCTCAGTTACTTCGAGCGTTCGGCGATATTGACCATAAATCAGCCCCCCCAGAATCATCCCCAACAATCCCATACTCAGCCCAGGAGAGGGCAGCAAACTCGTCAGGGCGATCGCCAGCAACCCTCCCTCAAAACCCGTAAACGCCGCCCCCGACAACACCTCCCAGATCGAAAAAGACCCTCTCGGCGAAGGTTGCAAGCCTCCCGGAGGAGTCCCAGGAATTACCGTAGGAGGCAGAGGCTGCGGTGCGATCCCAGGGGGCTGCGGAGTCCCTATCGGAGGCGGTGCCACGACGACTGTAGACTGTTGAGAATGTGGTTGAGGCCCCGACTTGAGAGCCACTTCCACCTGGGCCGCAGATTGAAAACGCTGGCTGGGAGCTGATAACAACATTCGATCGAGAACTTGAGCCAAACGCGAGTTAATCTGCACCCGCGAACGCCAATTCCACTCATTTCTGTAACTATCAAACAGCTCCGTCGGCTGCAAACCACTCAACAAAGTAATGCAAGTCACACCCAAAGCATACAAATCCGTTGCCGGATAAACCTCTTGGCCATTCATTTGTTCTGGGGGAGCATAACCCAAAGAATAAATCCCAGTAGAAGCTTTAGCACTTCCAGCACTTTGCGTTACCTGTTTAACCGCCCCAAAATCTAATAGATAAAGCCTACCATTTTTCCCCCGCATAATATTAGCAGGTTTAATATCCCGGTGAATCGAACCGCGAGAGTGAACAAAATCGAGAACCTTCAAAATTTCCCGCAATACTTCCACCGTTTCCGATTCCGAAAACTTGCCTTTTACAGCCAGTTCCTGCTCCAAATTTTCACCATCAATAAATTCTTGAACCAGATAGAAAAACTGATCGGTTTTCCCCGCCTGCAAACTGGGAACAGTCAACTCAAAAAAAGCCAGCAGACTCGGAATTTGCGGGTGTTCGTTGCCCAGTTCTTCCAAAACCGCCGCTTCCCGTTCAAACAGATTCTGAGCGATTGTTAGTTGTGCCGGAGTCAGACTCACCGACGGTTGCAACAGTTTAGCAACGCACTGACGCATCGCCGGAGTATAGCGATCGCGAGCCAGAAAGGCAGCCCCAAAACCCCCTTGACCCAAAAGCCTGACCGGCAAATAGCGGCCGCTCAGAATCAGGGGCATTCCACAGGTTTTGCAATACCTTTGCTGCACAGTTTTCAGCAGCGAACTGTCATCGAGATCGGGAAAATAGTTTTGAGGGCGCGGACATCCTGGGCGCGTGCAGTAAACTTCCATTATCAATTTTAGATTTGAGACAAAAGAATTGAAGAATCGACCCTTAGCTATTCAACCTCATGGTGAGGAGAAGCATTCTCACTACCAAATCAGACCGGGATAGACACAACAATCTAATAGACATCGACCATATTTATTGTGCAACAGACCAGAAAGCCTGTTCAAGACTTACTTTTTTAAAGAAGTCTAATCAACAGTCGCGCCTTTAAATTGTATACTTAAATCCTTGGGGAAAAAAAGTAAAATTCAATCCCCCTCTCCCTTTGTACCCCTGTGTCCCTCCCAAATCAACAAACACTTGAGATGGCTACCCGCCACCCATCGCGCCCCAGTCCACAGATTAACTACCCGCCGAGTTGGGAGATAGAATCTCTCTAGGATCGAACTCAAAGCCGGGAGATTCTTTTATCTCCTTGATACCAGAATAAGTAGCAAAGGAAGGCAAAATTTCATTACTGAAAGCCTCGGCAGCTTTAGAACGATAGCGGTTCGGGTTGCAAATCAGCGACAAAACCCTAGTCACCACCACTTCCTCCATTTGAGATTTGTGCAAAACACCCATCAGCAACTCTTTTTCGATCGCCGAAACCGACACAAATGCAGCACCCAACCCCGACTGCACGGCATTTTTAATCGCCTCGATGGAATTGAGTTCCATCTCAATTTTCAGGCGGCGAGTATCAATGCCGCTGCGAGACAACACCTGATCGATAACTTTGCGGATAGTAGACTGGGAATCCAGGGAAATAAACTGCAATTTGTAAAGGTCTTCCTTTTGGATGGTTTCTTGTTGTACCATCGGGTGAGACGGAGGGAGAATCAGAGCCAATTCGTCCTCAGCATAAGGAACAACATCCAAAGCCTCCAGAAGTTCCGTAGGAATTTCTCCACCCACAATCGCCAAATCGATTTGTCCGTTAGCCACACTCCAAGCAGTACGACGAGTCGAGTGAACGTGAAGTTGTACCGCCACATCCGGGTATTTTTGCCGAAACATCCCGATCATCCGAGGTAGCAAATAAGTCCCAGTAGTTTGAGATGCCCCCACAATCAAGGTGCCACCTTGAAGATTTTGCAAGTCTTCCAGAGCTCGACAAGTTTCTTGACAAAGCGATAAAATTTTCTCGCCGTAACTCAGCAGCAGGTGTCCCGCTTCCGTGAGTTGAGCCCTACGCCCCCCTCTATCGAACAGCGGCACGTCCAACTGTCTCTCTAAGTTTTGCACCTGCAAGCTAACTGCTGGCTGGGATACATAGAGGCTGTCAGCGGCGCGTTTGAAGCTACCTTCAGAAGCGATCGCCTTGAGAATACGTAACTGGTCTAAAGTGAAAGGAAGGTCAGACATATATCTAATTGTCAGTGGTCAGTTGACGGTTGTCAGTTGTCAGTTGACGGTTGTCAGTTGACGGTTGACGGTTGACGGTTGACTGCCATCAGCAAACAGCGAACAGTCAACAGCGAACAGTCAACAGCGAACAGTCAACAGCAAACAGCAAACAGCAAACAGCGAACAGCGAACAGCGAACAGTCAACTGTCAACCGTCAACCGTCAACTGACCACTGAATGCTCCCATAGATACTTTGTGACACAAATTGGCCACGAATCAATAACTTTTCTTAATATTTACATTGACATCCTCCCCGGCGTGAACGCATGGGGATTCCCAAACCTTACGATTTAGGTTTCTGCTTCTGTCCCTGACGGGGTTTCGCACCAGCCTTCACAGATTTACTCTGTTCGGGTCTTACGGTCGCTCCACAGACTGCAACGGCAAGCCCTGCCGCCAAAATGTTCTTTGCTGCATTGATGTCTCGGTCATGGTGCGTCCCGCAATTAGGACAATCCCATTCCCGGATATTCAACGGCATCTTTTCAACGATGTGGCCACAATTGCCACATCGTTTTGAACTCGGAAACCATCGGTCAATCTTGATTAAAGTACGGCCGTACCACTTGCACTTGTATTCAAGTTGTCTGACCAATTCACCCCAACTTGCATCACTGATAGCTAGGGCGAGTTTCCGATTTTTAACCATGTTTTTCACAGCTAAGTCCTCAATGGCAATTGTTTGGTTTTCGCGCACCAGTTGAGTGGTTAGTTTGTGAAGGTTATCTTTTCTTGCATCAGTAATTTCTTGATGCACTCTCGCTACTTTGAGTCGTGCTTTGTGGCGGTTGTTAGACCCTTTTTGCTTTCGGCTTAAAGATTTCTGCGCTCTCCTGAGTTTTCGATACTTTGCCTTAAATCCTTTGGGATTGGTAATTTTTTCACCAGTGTCCAGAGTGAGTAAACTCGCAATTCCTAAGTCAATGCCAACTTGATTGTCGCAGGAGGGTAACGTCTTAATCTCAACATCTACCAAGAGAGAGACTGACCACCTACCAGACGGTGCAAGCTTCACACTTAAGGTTGATGGTGTCGCACCGCTCGGCAGTGTTCGACTCCAGCGAATAGGCAGTGCTTGCGCGCACTTTGCTAAGTAGACTTGTCCGTTTTTAAACTTAAAAGCAGATTTGGTAAACTCTGCGCTACCGCCATTCCGCTTTTTCTTAAAATTGGGGTATTTCGCTCGCCCATCAAAGAAGTTAGTATAAGCTGTTTGCAGGTGTCGCAAACATTGCTGCAATGGCACGCAGCTAACTTCATTAAGAAAATCCAGTTCTTCCGTTTTCTGACCTTCGGTTAACATACTAGAAGTTTCAGCATAGCCGATTCTCTTTTGATCTTCATACCATCCTTGGGTCCTTGCGACTAAAGCACGGTTATAGACCAAACGGGTACAGCCCAGTGTGCGTCGCAACAAACTTTCTTGTTCTGGCGTTGGGTAGAATCGATAGCTGAAGGCTTTTAGTGTCATGCTCACCTTGAGCGCGTTACTTTCACACTCTAGCAAGTCCCGTGTGAAATAGCAGGTTTTAACAAAACTTCAAGTAAAGCCGTCCTAAAAGGACGGGGTTTCTACCCATTTTTCTGATGACGATCGACTTGGCGCTCAACTCCCACTTAATTATTCTCGGACTTTTACTCGGTTTTGCCTCCGCCCACAGCGGTTTAGCAGCCCTCCGCCCCAAAGCTGAAAAGCTCATAGGGGCAAGACTTTACCGCGTTTTATTTGCCCTAGTCAGTTTGCCCCTAGCAGTCATTCTGATTGTCTACTTTTTCAACCACCGCTACGACGGTATACAGCTTTGGCAGCTACAAGGCATCCCCGCTATCAAACCTCTAGTTTGGATACTTTCGGCAATTTCTTTCCTGTTTCTATACCCAGCAACTTTCAATCTCCTCGAAATTGCCGCCATCCAAAAACCCGAAGTTCACCTCTACGAAACCGGCATCATCCGCATCACCCGCCACCCGCAAATGGTGGGACAGGTGATTTGGTGCATAGCCCATACCCTCTGGATTGGCACTAGCTTTACCCTCCTGACTTCCATTGGTTTGGTACTTCACCATTTGTTTGGAGTATGGCACGGTGACAGGCGACTTCAGGCCCGTTTTGGCGAATCCTTTGAAACCATCAAATCTCGGACATCAATTTTGCCATTTTTGGCTATCTTCCAAAAACGTCAAAGCCTTGATTTGCTTGAATTTTTGCGCCCTTCCTATGTAGGTGTAGTCATTTTTACTACCCTGCTGTGGAAAATTCATCCTTTTTTGATGCGTGCGACTGGGAACATATACTGGTAGCATGATCCCTAGGATAGAAAAAATTTATTAATTTTTGAGGGATCATGGTGTTGTCCGTTAGCGAACGCACTTTTGCACAAGAGGTTTTTCAAGCGTCTACCCCCGTTTTAGTTCATTTTTGGGCGCCCTGGTGCGGTCTGTGCCGCGCGATCGACCCTACGCTCACAACATTTGAGACACAGTGGGCAGGAAAAGTCAAGCTCCTAGGGGTGAACGCCGATGAAAGTTTGAAATTAGCCAACACTTATCGCCTGACAAGTCTCCCGACGCTGATTTTGTTTGAAAGGGACAAAGTTCGATTTAGATTTGAACATTACCAAGGACGGGAGGAACTGCGCCGGACTCTCGACTCCTGGATGCTGGCGACCTCTGGGGTATCTGCCCCAACTCAACGGCTGCAACCCCAGGAAGCAGTCAACAGGTAGCATTTTTAAGTGCCATAGCGATTATATCCCCGAATTATTAAAAACTTCGGGGATATAATTTCTATTGTGCAGTTAATATCAATTCCCGTTGCACCGGAGCAGCATCGATTAGCAGCTTAATCCATCATGTCTAATTTAGTTAACCGCCGAAATCCCCACATTAACCGAAGCGGTATATCGATAATACCCCCTACGCAGGATACTTCTAAAAAAATCAAGCATTTTTACCCATTCATGCAGGCTTGTGTGACAATTGTTTACAGTTTTGTCAATCTAGTAGAAACTTTAAACTTCATCAGTCATGGAACTGCTTTATCAATACGCTTGGCTGATTCCAGTCCTGCCACTGGCAGGCGCAATGCTAGTAGGTCTAGGCTTAATCACCTTTAACCAAGCCACCAACAAACTCCGGCAAGGGAATGCGATACTAATCGTCTCCACGCTCGGAGGGTCAATGGTACTCTCTTTTGCATTGTTGTGGAGTCAACTACAGGGTCACGCACCCTACACCCGCACTATTCAGTGGGCTTCTGCTGGGGACTTCTCGCTGAATATGGGCTACGTCATCGACCCCCTGACCTCGGTCATGTTGGCGATCGTCACTACGGTCGCCTTTTTAGTGATGATTTATACCGATGGCTACATGGCTCACGATGACGGGTACGTGCGTTTTTACGCCTACCTCAGCATCTTCAGCGCCTCGATGCTAGGTCTAGTAGTCAGCCCCAACATCGTTCAGATTTATATCTTCTGGGAACTCGTAGGTATGTGTTCCTACCTGCTAGTAGGCTTTTGGTACGATCGCAAACCCGCTGCTGACGCCTGCCAAAAAGCCTTCGTCACCAACCGCGTCGGCGACTTCGGCCTGCTGCTGGGCATCCTCGGCATTTACTGGGCCACCGGCAGCTTTGAATTTGACGTAATGGGCGATCGCCTGCACTCCTTAGTCGAATCAGGAGCCCTGAGCGCCACTTTGGCCACCATCTTCGGAGTCCTGATATTTTTGGGACCAGCCGCCAAATCCGCTCAATTCCCCCTCCACGTCTGGCTCCCAGACGCAATGGAAGGCCCAACACCGATTTCGGCCCTGATCCACGCCGCGACAATGGTAGCCGCCGGTGTCTTCCTGATTGCTCGGATGTACCCAGTGTTTGAAGGGTTGCCAGCAGTCATGAATTTAATCGCCTGTACAGGCTGTTTTACAGCATTTATGGGCGCTTCGATCGCCATTACCCAAAATGACATCAAAAAAGGTCTAGCCTACTCCACCATCTCCCAATTGGGCTACATGGTGATGGCAATGGGTGTGGGTGCTTATAGTGCCGGACTGTTCCACTTGATGACCCACGCTTACTTCAAAGCGATGCTGTTCCTGTGTTCCGGTTCAGTTATTCACGGTATGGAAGATGTCGTCGGCCACAACCCCGCACTCGCTCAAGATATGCGAGTCATGGGCGGCTTGCGGAAATATATGCCGATTACGGCAACTTGCTTTTTAATCGGAAATTTGGCAATCTGTGGCATTCCGCCCTTTGCTGGTTTTTGGTCAAAAGACGAAATCCTCGCTCAAGCTTTTGAAGCAAATCCTGCTTTGTGGGCTGTGAGCTGGGTGACAGCCGGGATGACCGCGTTTTATATGTTCCGGATGTATTTCAGCACCTTTGAGGGCGAATTCCGGGGTAATGACAACGCGATCAAACAGCAACTTCTGCAACCAGGTTTGGTTTTCGGCCCTGGGGCGATGAATGTTAAGGAATTGGCCACAACTGGGGAAAGTCATGACGCACACGATCATTTCCCTCACGAATCTCCGCTGACAATGGCTCTGCCTTTAGTGGTTCTGGCAATACCTTCGGTGTTAATTGGTTTTGTCGGTACGCCATTTGCTAATTATTTTGAGCAGTTTATCCATGCTCCTGGTGAGTCTCTGGAAGAAGTATTGGAACACGCCGCCGAGTTCGATTTGACGGAATTTCTAATCATGGGCGGCAGCTCTGTGGGTATTGCTTTGTTGGGCATTACTTTGGCTTCTCTGATGTATTTGAGCCGGAAAATTGATGCTGGGGCGATCGCCCAAAAAATCAAACCGCTTTACGAATTCTCCCTCAACAAGTGGTATCTAGACGACATCAACGAATTTCTGTTTGTCAAAGGCAGCCGTCGTTTAGCGCGGCAAGTCATGGAAGTAGATTTGCGAGTTGTCGATGGTGTGGTCAATTTGACTGGTTTTCTCGCCCTGGTAACAGGCGAAGGATTGAAATACATTGAAAACGGTCGCGCTCAATTTTATGCCCTGATTGTGTTTGTTGCAGTTCTGGGTTTTGCGATCGTTTCTGGAGTTAGTTGAATCTGTAGGGACGCGACATTATCCATTAGTGTCAACTTAACGTCAAACCAACCGTATCTTTTGTTTGTCTCGAAGTCTAGATCCCCCCTAACCCCCCTTAATAAGGGGGGAAAAAGAGTATTCTCTCAAAGTCTAGATCCCCCCTAACCCCCCTTAATAAGGGGGGAATAAGAGTATTCTCTCAAAGTCCCCCTGATGGAAAAAGAGTTTTCTCTCAAAGTCCCCCTTCCCCCCTTGGGGGGGGCTAGGGCGTGTTTTCAAACCCAAAGATCCCCCCCAGCCCCCCTTAAAAAGGGGGGGGAAAGAGTCTTTAAGTCCCCCTTTTTAAGGGGGATTTAGGGGGATCTAAATCTTAAGGAGTAGTTTGAAAACACGCCCCAGCCCCCCCCCCAAGGGGGGAAATTCAGAAAGAAGGAAGAAGATCGATGTGAAGAAGGAACAAGTCACCCCCAAGGGGGGAATAAAGAAAGAAAGAAAGAATAAAGGAAGAAATTAACCGGAACTGATTATGATATTCTCGTAAATGCCATACCTGCATAAAATTAGCAATTTAGATGACCGCAACAGATTCTACTAAGCACCAAAAATCCAAAGCCCTGAAACCGGGTAGTCGCCGCCCTGCGAAAGAACTTTGCAGCGAGTGCGGTTTGTGCGATACATATTATATCCATTATGTCAAGGAATCTTGTGCTTTCTTAACACAGCATATCGCGGAACTGGAAGCAGAGATTCACGGGCGATCGCGCAATCTCGATAATCCAGACGATTGGTATTTCGGAGTCAGTCAAAACATGATGGCGGCTCGGAAAAAAGAGCCGATAGAAGGCGCTCAATGGACGGGAATCGTCAGCACAATTGCGATCGAAATGCTCGAAAAAGGGATTGTAGAAGGCGTTGTTTGCGTCCAAAATACTCAGGAAGACCGCTTTCAACCGATGCCGATAATTGCTACAAATCGCGAAGAGATTCTGGCAGCAAAAGTCAACAAACCGACTCTTTCTCCCAACCTTTCTGTATTGGAACAAATCGAAAAATCTGGGATGAAGCGGCTGTTAGTAATTGGGGTGGGATGTCAAATTCAAGCTTTGCGAACTGTTGAGAAAAAACTGGGTTTAGAAAAGCTCTATGTTTTGGGAACTCCCTGTGTGGATAATGTCAGTCGCGCTGGGTTGCAAAAATTCCTAGATACGACTAGCCGTTCTCCAGAAACAGTTTTGTCCTATGAGTTTATGCAAGACTTTAATGTTCACTTCAAACACGAAGACGGTTCGGTGGAAAAAGTGCCGTTCTTTGGATTGAATACTAAGGAATTGAAGGATGTTTTTGCTCCTTCTTGTTTGAGCTGTTTTGATTATGTCAATTCCTTGGCAGATTTAGTTGTGGGCTACATGGGTGCACCTTTCGGCTGGCAGTGGATTGTGGTGCGAAATGATACTGGACAAGAGATGTTAGACTTGGTAACGGATCAACTAAATACTCAGTCGGTGATGTCTCAGGGAAACAGAAAAGAGGCTGTGCAGCAAAGCATTCCGGCTTATGAAAAAGGGGTGACTTTGCCGATGTGGGCGGCGAAGTTAATGGGAGTTTTTATTGAGAGAATTGGACCGAAGGGTTTGGAATATGCTAGGTTTTCTATTGATTCTCATTTCACTCGCAATTATCTGTACGTGAAGCGGAATTACCCAGATAAATTGGATGCTCATGTACCGGAATATGCTAAGCGGATTGTGGGTCAGTATAAGTTACCTGACGTTTAGTTGATGAGGGTGTCAAGGATGGAAGTATCCGAATCATCCAGGGTGCATCTCAATGAGTGCAAATATATTCGTAGGGGCGAAGCATGACGGCTGTAAATCTTTGGTGATCACTAATAATATCGTTTCCGGTTGCATCGGAATTATTAGCCGAAATTAGGACACGGTAGTACCCATAGGTCTCAACAATCGCCTAAAACCCTTGGTATCTCTCGTTCATAGCAAAGTCTAGATCCCCCTAAATCCCCACCCCCCCCTAGCCCCCCCCAAGGGGGGAAGGGGGACTTTGATCAGACTCTTGTCCCCCCCTTCTTAAGGGGGGCTAGGGGGGATCTGGCCTTAATCGTTAAACAACAGTCTGTGACTGGGTTTGACCTTAAGTTGACACCAATGGGTAGTACCGTGTCCCTACCCAAAATAATCTTGTAGGGAAACGGCACTGCCGTGTCCTCTATATCATTCCGGTGTTACCGGAATTGATATAAATTGTCTGCGGTCATGCTTCGCCCTTACACAATCGGGATGCTCCCATCATCCAAATAAAAGTAGGGTGCGTAGCCTGAAACAATGATGGCGATGTGCCGGGATTCAGTAGCGACGCACCTTACGGAATTAATATGATTTGCTATGAGCCGCCGGCAAAGACAACTGAGGTGGAATTTTAGGATAGTTTGTTTCCCCGGAAATCACTACCGGTTCTTGGGAAAGTAAAAACTCACGAATTACCCTAGCCACGACTCTTTGAGCTAAACCGCCGACTACTTGTTGGCCCATATTCTGCACTTCTGGTTTCACTAACAACTGGGGAAGTAGTTGTAATACTTTCATGCTGTCAAAACCGGGAGTTGATTGCAAAATATCCCAAATCCGTTTGATGTGTTCTAGGTTTTTTTGTTCCGTTTGTGAAACCATCGGTGGATGTGGTTTGACTCCAAACCATTCGCCGACTACTGATTTAGCATTAGCAAAGGCGTTGTTGGAAAGGGTATCGAGACTTTTGATTAATTCCAGGACAATGCGATCGCGAATAAAGTCTCCTCTTTGAGAAAATAAATAGTCTAATGCTTGGTTCAGGATTTTGCTGATGTCGTAGTCTTCGCTATCGCGGGCATTGTTGAGTAAGTTTTCTAACCGATTCCAGCGGAATTCTCCTTGTTTGAATAACAACTCTTGCAGAGATGTTCTCAATTCTGGCGCGGGGTCGCTCAACAGCCGTTTGGCGACGTAGGGATAGGCTTTGCTGAGAACTTTAAATTCGGGGTCAACGTTGATTGCAATGCCTTCTAAGGTGACGAGCGATCGAATAATCAAAGCATAGTAGGCTGGAACTCGGAAGGGATATTCGTACATCACTGCCGATAGTTCGTCTGTAATGCTTTTGAAATTGAGTTCGGCGACGCTAGCACCCAAAGCATTGTTAAACACTCTAGCCAAGGCGGGAATAATTGGTGTTAAATCGGTGTCGGGTGTTAAAAAATCTAACTTTACATAATCTTTGGCTAAACCTTCAAAGTCGCGATTTACTAAATGCACCACAGCTTCTAATAGGCCGTATCTTTGATATGGTTTAACTTCGCTCATCATGCCGAAGTCGAGATAAGCTAACTTACCGTCGGGAGTTGCCAAAAGGTTGCCTGGATGGGGGTCAGCGTGAAAAAACCCGTGTTCCAAGAGTTGTCTTAGGGAGCATTGCACGCCCACTTCAATTAAGTAAGGAGCGTCGATTCCTTGAGCTTTGACGGCTTCTAAATTGGTGAGTTTGATGCCGGTGATCCACTCCATTGTCAAGACGCGGCGGCGGGTATATTGCCAGTAAATACTGGGAACGTAAATATCTTTAAGGTGGCCGTAGAGTTCTCTAAAACGTTCGGCATTTTGTCCTTCGTGGGTGTAGTCCATTTCTTCGTAAATGCGTTCGCCCAATTCGTCCATAATTCCTGCGAGGTCGCTGCGAATCATTTTGAAGTTGTTTTGTGCCCACAGTGCGACGCGCCGCAGGATGTAGATGTCTAAACCAATGTTTTCGGCTAAGCCTGGTCGTTGGACTTTGATCGCGACGGTTTCTCCGGTTTTGAGTTTGCCTTTGTAGACTTGTCCGAGAGATGCTGCGGCGATGGGATCGGGGCTGATTTCTGCGTAGATTTCTCTGGGGTGGGCACCCAATTCTTCTTCTATAAATCTATATGCTACTTCGTTGGGAAAGGGTGGTAATTGGTCTTGCAGTGTTGTGAGTTCTTCTAAATATGCTGGCGGTACTAAGTCTGGTCTTGTTGAGAGTGCTTGTCCGATTTTGATGAAAGCTGGGCCTAGTTGACTGAGAATTTCTCGTAGTCTGGCGGCGCGACGCTTTTCGTTGGTGGCGGTGCGGCCTGTTTTGCCGTCGAACCACAAACTGAAGGTAAAGCCGAAAAATGTCCAAATCACACTCAGTAGTCTTCCCCAGACTTCTAGAGGGCGATTTTTGTATTCGGCTGCGATCGCGACTGGATCGTATCGAACAGCTTCTCCGGCTAACTCGAAAGCTATGTCTCTGGCTGATTTGAGGACTTCGGAGGTTACGGTGTCTGTCTCTATTGCTACTGGTACTGCTGGCAGGGGAATGGTGTTTGCATCTTTGAGATTGCCGAGTACAGGCTGAGTCGCAGAATTTGCATAAGTTGGCGGGGAGGCTGGCGATACAGTCTTGACATTCATAACTCAGACCTAGTGTGAAGCATTGTAAACATATTGTAACAATTTAAGGATGAAGGAAGACGGAAGAGTCAAAAAGGAAAAGGAAAAAGAAGATTTTCGTAACTGCTACTCGTTGCTTATGTTGACGAGTCGATCGCGAATTCCTGAGAGTTGCAATTGGGTGCTGACTGGCGATCGAGGTTGAGGTATTTCCGTATTGGGCCAGTGGGCTAAGTCGTTACAGGGACAGCACTCGGCGGGCATTCCCGAATCCCGCAAGGGTACGGGCATGGCACAACGGGCGCAGGGACTCATTTCCCAAGCAGGTGTCAGTAGTTCGCCTATGGTTTCCTTTGTGCCTTCGAGATAACAGTCTCCGCTGTCGGGGGAGACTATTTTTTGCCAGCATTCTTCAAATTCTTGGCTGTAGCGATCGCCCGCAATTACTGGTTTGGGCAGCAATGCTTCGGAACCGTTGCCAATTAATACTTTTTTGCCTAGCTGAAACCAGTAAGCAATATATTTTCTCACTTCATATTCTGATGCCATAGCTTTTATTAAACCTTTCAAGCAATTGTTTATTTTAGACTTTCCTACTTAATTTTTTACCTATTTTATAAACTAGAAAACTTCCTCCTTAAGGGGGATGTCGGGGGGAGCATCCCGATTTTGCATAGGCGAAGCATGACCGCAGACAATTTATTAGCGATCACCAAAGATTTACAGCGGTCATGCTTCGCCCCTACGAATATATTTGCCAAACACAGATGCACCCATGTCTGGAAACAAAATATCGATTTTGTTTGGGAATTTAGGTGGTGGGGGTAGGTAGATATTTTTTTAGGGATAATTATCTAATTGAGAGTTTTTTGTGAATGGGGAGAATATACTAAATTGTAACTCATTTTGTGGAGTTTGAAACTTATATTTTCTCTAAAGTCGATCGCCCGCCGGAGTGTTATTTGGTAGTTGGAAGCCTTGTGCCCAGAGCCGTGAGATTCAAGGCGTAACCTCCGGTGGCGAGATAAACACCATCGGCGATCGCCCCGATGTGGCGGACAAGAGTGCCGAGGCGATCGCGAAATAGCCTTCCCGCTGGATAAGCAGGCACTACTCCCCATCCGGTTTCCTCTCCTACCAAAATTACATCAGCCATGGCGGAGTGCAAACTAGCAAGCAAATCTTGTTGTGTCTGTTCCCAAACAGTGGCTTCTTGTTCCAAAAGATTTGCCGTCCAAGTTCCGAGGGAATCAATTAACAAGCAATTTGAGCGATCGGTCGATCGTACAACTGCTGACAAGTCCTCGATCGCTTCTACAGTTTTCCACTCAGGGGGACGGCGATTTTTGTGGCGCTCAATGCGATTTTGCCATTCCCGATCTGCCTGGTCAATCTTACCTGTAGCCACATAAATTACAGATTTTCCTGAATCTGCTGCCATAGTTTCTGCTAATTCACTTTTGCCGGATCTGGCGGGCCCTGTTACTAAGATTATTTGTCTTGAACTACGGATTTTAGTCATTAGTTAATTGTTATGTATGGGTGGTTATTTGTGGGTGGTTATTTGTTAGTCTAATTTACCTTGACCAATTCCCAAGAGTCATTTTTAAGGGATAATAACATTAATGAGACAAGATCAGACTAACTCGATCGACAACCCTAGCAATTGGGACGCTGTTATGTCAAAACCTCAGATATCAGCAATAATTTGTACCCACAATCGTCACAGCTATCTAGGTGCGGCGATCGACAGTTTACTGGTGCAGGATTTTCCTGACAACTTTGAAATAGTGGTAGTGGATAACGCTTCTAGCGATTTTGAAACTCCTGGTAGCTCAAAAACGCGAACCCGCCAAGTGGTAGAAGCAAGACTCCCTAATCCCCTACTCAAGTACATTTGGGAACCAGAACTAGGTTTGTCAGTAGCCCGCAACAGGGGCGCGAAGGAAGCTGGGAGTGAAATTTTAGCCTATCTCGATGACGATGCCGTGGCCGAGTCCGATTGGCTCAGGGTGCTATACAGTGCCTATCAAAGCAATCCAAAATTGGCCGTAGCCGGTGGTAAAGTCAATTTGCTGTGGCCTTCTGGAGTCAGCCCTCCCAACTGGCTGTCCGCCGGATTGGCCCAAAATTTGGGAGCCTATGATTTAGGAGAAAAGTGCATCTACATAACGGTGGCCGGATTAACTCCCAGGGGTGTAAACTACTCAATCCGACGCTCTTTTTTACAACAAATTGGCGGTTTTGATGTCAAACTCGGTAGAATCGGCAACAAATTGTTGTCAAATGAAGAATTGCGGGCCACAGAACTAGCATTAGAGCTAGGTTGGCAAGTAATCTATGTACCGGAGGCTTTAGTGCTTCACAATGTAGATCCCTCGCGGCTGCACAAAGCTTGGTTTATCGAGCGCGGGTGGTGGCAAGGCATCAGCGAGTGTTACCGGGAACAATTGTGCGATCGAGCCGGTATTGTTCAGCTTTGGCGCGGGGGCGAAAGAATACTCAGGGGTGCGTACAAGTCTTTTAAATACATTAAAAACCCAGGACTGCGCTTTGAAAATTTTGTTTTTGTCTGGGGTCAAATTGGTTATTTAAGTGCAGCCGTCCGTGGCATAATTTTTCCACCGAAATCGACCCAGAGGCATTAGGCTATAGGCAATATCCCTTGCTGTGTAGGGTCCCGCGGCGATGCCGATCGCACATACTTCATCCACAACAACTCGACCGAATTCAGGTTCAAGCACTCGATTATGACCTCTAGTTCATCCAAGATTCCGGTTTCAGTTCTCATTCCGGCAAAAGACGAAGAACTTAATCTACCTGCGTGTCTGGCGAGCATTGCCAGGGCCGATGAAGTTTTTCTAGTTGATTCCCAAAGTAGCGATTTAACGGTAGAAATCGCCATCAGTAGTGGCGCAAAAGTCGTGCAATTCTACTTCGATAACCGCTGGCCCAAAAAGAAAAATTGGTCTTTAGACAACCTGCCCTTTCGTAACGAATGGGTATTAATTGTCGATTGCGACGAGCGGATTCCCCCAGAACTTTGGGACGAGATTGCCCAAGTCATTCAAGACCCCAATTTTGAGGGTTACTACCTCAATCGCAAAGTTTTATTTTTAGGACAATGGCTGCGTTACGGAGGTAGATATCCAGACTGGAACTTGCGTTTGTTCAAGCATCAAAAAGGTCGTTACGAAAATCTGGGGACTGAATCCGTACCCAATACTGGCGACAACGAAGTTCACGAACACGTAATTTTAGCAGGTCCAGTGGGATACTTAAAAAATGATATGATTCACGAGGATTACCGCGATTTATTTCATTGGATAGAAAGGCACAACCGCTATTCTAATTGGGAAGCTCGTGTTTATTACAATATTATTGAAGGGCGAGACGACAGTGGCACTATTGGTGCTAACTTATTTGGAGATGCAGTGCAGCGTAAGCGATTTCTCAAAAAAGTTTGGGTGCGGCTGCCTTTGAAACCAATGCTGAGATTTATTTTATTTTACTTTATTCAGTTCGGCTTTTTGGATGGAAAAGCTGGCTATATTTATGCAAGGTTATTGAGTCAGTATGAGTATCAAATTAATGCAAAACTTTACGAATTGCGTTGTTGTGGGGGCCAGTTGAATATGGCAGAACCCCAGCCTAATTTGTCACCGCCGGTAGTTAGAAGTCAGGAGAGTGAAGTTAAATCGCCGTAGGCATTTCTTTTTTAAATTCGGCGGTTTCAACCGCCCGGTTCATGATTTGATACTTCCTCGGCTTGCTGCAAGGTATTATTAACTGGTTGACTTGGGGAATCGGGTAATTGTGCAACGGATTTACGGCCAAACAATCTCAATCTACCATTAATTTTCGATGTCCCATTAATCAAACCAACAACTCCAGCCACAATTACCACAGCTAGGACACTCCATAATAGGCTGGCTATAGCGGGATGAATGCGATCGCCCGTTTGAGGTATCCTGAACACTATGGGCGTCTCAACATAAGCAGAAACAGCAGACACCACAATGCCTCCAGCCCCCAAGCCAGCACCTAATATTTCAATTTTTCTTTCTAAGGAGCGATCGCATTCCGCTTGTTCAATATCAACAATCCCTCCCACTAACTCCACCGCAATCTTAATCAAATCAGTGCCATGTTTGAAATAGCCTAAATCGCCCTTAATTTGTTCTTGAAAATACCGACAAGTTCTATCAACAAAAAAATTGAATGCTGTCAATTCATCAGGTATTAGCTGCGATTTATCACCAATTTGCAACAACTTTTCTTGATAGTTATAAACATGAATATTAATCGTGTTATTAAAATCTTCTAAACATTCCAAGGCTCTTTCATAATTCAAACTTTCTCGAAGTAACTCTTTGAGTTTGATTTTTAGATATTTCAACGATTCATCTATATCAACACTTTTCACCAAATCAACTTCAGTTGGCAATTCAATCCGACTTACTTCGGTGATTTTGGCTTCCAAGTTTTCGATTGTTTGCTCAATTTCTAAATATCGTTCCTTAAGTAGATGGTAATTTCTGCGACTATCAATAAAAGCTTTGATGATTTTATGGCGGTGATAAAACAGTTCAAACAAAGGTTGAATAATCTTCCCTAATTTTCCCTCAATGTCATCATCAACCAGATAAACAAACACCTGTACTTGACTTTTGGGAGAACTATACTCAAACATCGAAGAATCGAATAACTTAGTATCACGGTAAAAAGGTGGACGCACAGACTCTTCTGGGAAAAGATGTTTTAAACATTCATCTGCAACTTTGCGAAAGTCATTGTCACTTGGCTGTTGATAAGTTTCTGATTTGTAAGTAATCAAAAGAGTTTGTCCCAGCCAATTTTCATGACTCTCAGCAACCAGCAGATTATTAACATTAAATTGTGTTAATGCTGCTGCGATTTCTAGGTCTTTGTTTTCGTCAGTTTCTGGGCTGCCAATTCTTGCTAAAATGCCTTCGCTATCATCGATACAGCAAAATTTGAAGGAACCATCGATTTGATTTGAATGGGTGAACTTAGTCGCTTTCGTCAGGGGATAACTGAGGTTTGCTTGAGAAAAAACTCGACTTTTGTCCTGACTAAAATATTGCCAGAGACTATTTGCCCAAGTCCAGATTGAGTCAACATCGGTTTTGCTGTCGGTGCTGAGTTGGTAGCTGTAGATATAGACTTGGGGATGGTCAATTTTTAGCATCTGGTGCGGGGGGATTTGAGGCTTTTTGAATGCGTTTTTTGAAGTTTGCTTCTAGCTTTTTGATATCAGGATGGGTATTAGTGATTGTTTCATAGCCCGGTGTGACTTCCGGTTCTGCGTCATCGAGATTTTTGCGTTTAAGAGCCTTTATTTCGTCTCGGACATCTTTAAACTGGCGATAGAGTAGATTGATAGCATTTTCTACGGTATCGTTATCAGCACCAGATTCTGCCAAGGGTAGAATTTTGGTGATTAATTCTTCGACAAATGGGGGAGTAAGAATTGCAGGCGCGGTGGTAATAGCTGCATAGATTTGGGACAAAATATCGACTTCATTTTCATTCATAAATTTACCTCAAAAATGGATTTACAATGTCAAGTGCTGTAGGGGCGATTTTTACCAGCAATAATTGCCAAAAATCAATAATTTCGTAAACCCGCCCCCGCCCTTTGATTAATTTTGTTCAGCTTGTTCTTGTTGAGATTGAGTGATAATCTCTGCTACTTCAGTTATCGGCAAGTCAAAGACTCTAGCAATATCTTCTGTCGTTAATCCTAGACTAACCATTCTGAGGATTGCAGATTTTTCTCGCTGTTTAACTTCCGCTTGAGCTTCAGCTTCAGCTTGTAATTGAGCTTGTAATTGAGCTTGTAATTGAGCTTGTAATTGAGCTTGTGCTTGCAATTGAGCTTGTGCTTCAGCTTGTCCTTCCGCAAAAACATCTTGATAGAATCTGGTTTTCTTTAACTCACTGAGATTAAACATGGCGGCAATCTCCTCTCTGGTTTTTTGGGGTAACTTGTAAACAATGATAGTTTCTAGTAAGTTGATGAAGCTCTCTCTGACTGCGATATTCGGTATTTCGGTTTCGGCTTGTCTGGCTAAATCTATAGCCAAATCTGAGGCCGTGTTTTCTGGTTCGATTACCAGTTTAAGTAATTTTATCGGTAGAGATGCTGTTTCTGGTTCGGTAAGTTCATTCAGGTAAATGCGGGTGATTTTTGGGAGTGCCAGCATTTCCTGAAAGTGGATGTCACATTCTCTTTCTGTTTGCCGATTTGGGTAAATGACTACCAATTGCCAAGGGTGGGGCGGTTGGTATTGTTTGAGATAGATGAATAGTTCGGCAAATAGACGATAGTACAGATTTGGGTCTGGTTGAAATTGGACTTCCACAATGTAGAATGGTAGTTGAGAATCTGCGACAATTGGCAGAAATAAACCATCTAGGCGAAAGGCTAATTGTTTAACTTCTTGGGATGTGAATTGGTATTGGTTTGTAGCATCGGCAGGTATGCCCAGCAGGGCAAAGAAAATAAACGGGAATTCTTGGAAGATGCTGTAAAATAGGCTATCGGTTTTCATGAATTAGATTTAATAGTCAGAGTTTCGACTACGCTCAACCACCGGAGTTTTTTCCAGAATACTTCGTTACAGGCCGCATCAACAGCAAAAACCTGCTGGTTGAGCGAAGTCGAAACCCGGTTTCTTCGGTTTTTATGCGTCCAGGACTATGTTAAATACATTATAAGCCTATGGCACAAAACGCTCCCCAATGATAAACATCACCGTAGGGTTTTACGGTCGGTTTATAACGTCCCAGATATTCCGTAACATCTTCCTTTTGCTCTCCATCGAAACTCTCCGAACCTTCCACCCATTCTAGCAAATCTGAAGTGGTAGCAGACTTAAACCAGCGCTGGGTATCATGGAGCGCTTGACCAATGCTAACTCCAGGTTTTAGTACCTCATAGAATTTTACCATCATCAAGGCAGTCGAGAGGTCATTGACAGCCCAAAGACTGGCCAAAGTTCCCATTGCTCCCGCGTAGAGAAATCCCGTCGGTAATCCAATATAATCGGAGCGATTCTGCGTATCAATTAGCGCGGTTTCGCAGGCGGAAAGCACGACTAGGCGGCATTGTTTGAGTCGCAATCCGAAAATTTCAGCCAAAGTCAGGCATTTGTCAATATCCGCTGTTTTGCCCTCGCGCCATTCCACATAACGCTCAGATGCACCTAAATCCGATCCCCCTAAATCCCCCTTAAGAAGGGGGACTTTGAGAACCTCTTGCTCCCCCCTTAAGAAGGGGGGCTGGGGGGGATCTCCGGGTTCAACAAGAGGCGCTTTGAGCTCTTGTTGCTCCCCTAAATTCGATCCCCCTAAATCCCCCTTAAGAAGGGGGACTTTGAGAACATCTTGCTCCCCCCTTAAGAAGGGGGGCTGGGGGGGATCTCCGGGTTCAACAAGAGGCGCTTTGAGCTCTTGTTGCTCCCCTAAATTCGATCCCCCTAAATCCCCCTTAAGAAGGGGGACTTTGAGAACATCTTGCTCCCCCCTTACCAAGGGGGGCTGGGGGGGATCTCCGGGTTCGACAAGAGGCGCTTTGAGCTCTTCTTGCTCCCCTAAATTCGATCCCCCTAAATCCCCCTTAAGAAGGGGGACTTTGAGAACCTCTTGCTCCCCCCTTACCAAGGGGGGCTGGGGGGGATCTCCGGGTTCGACAAGAGGTGCTTTGAGCTCTTCTTGCTCACCTAAATCCGATCCCCCTAAATCCCCCTTAAGAAGGGGGACTTTGAGAACATCTTGCTCCCCCCTTAAGAAGGGGGGCTGGGGGGATCTCCGGGTTCGACAAGAGGTGCTTTGAGCTCTTCTTGCTCACCTAAATCCGATCCCCCTAAATCCCCCTTAAGAAGGGGGACTTTGAGAACATCTTGCTCCCCCCTTAAGAAGGGGGGCTGGGGGGGATCTCCGGGTTCGACAAGAGGTGCTTTGAGCTCTTGTTGCTCCCCTAAATCCGATCCCCCTAAATCCCCCTTAAGAAGGGGGACTTTGAGAACATCTTGCTCCCCCCTTAAGAAGGGGGGCTGGGGGGGATCTC
>NZ_JBGJZU010000054.1:33315-43749 GCF_041354475.1 Microcoleus sp. | reverse complement strand
TTGCTTTCATTGTTTTTGCTGTTTGAATTACTCGATTATACCATGATTTCCAGATTTAATTGACAGCATCAAAGAGAATTAAATCCGTCCTAAAAGGACGGGGCTTCAGACCCAGCTTTTTGGTGAAGCCGCCGCCGAATTATCCCTCTGTCTAAACCCCAGGGCTGGTGTCTCTTGCTGCGGTCAGGATTTAAAGCCCTTAGAGGTTTTCTTTTTGTCCTGGGGTTTGGATTTTGACTTATTGACTTCGCCTAAAGCTTCCTGGAATAAATTGTGCAGGTGCTGGGGAACGCTGGCTATTTCCGGCAATTCTGGTTCTAAGGGTTTTTTGAATTCTTGCAGCAAGGGATCTAAATCCCGATCGATCTGAAAATCAGGCCGTTCCAAAAATGTTTGCAACACTTGTTCTAATTTTGCAGAGTCAAATTTAGCTAGCCGATGCCAAATCCCAGCATTAATGGCTGGATCTTCTAAATAGTTGCGAACCAACTTTTGGGCATCGGGGATGCTGGCCAAGTCTGCTGCTGCTAGGATGGCGGTAAATTGAGTATAGGTAGATAAAAATGTTTGGCCCCAGCGGGGATGAGAAAGTGCTGTAACCTGTTCAGCCTTTTTGAAGCGATCGGGCAATTCGACTTTAGGCATGACCATTTTTGAGTTAGCATTACTGTCGATCGCCACTTCAACTACTTTGGCATCGGCACCGCTGGCTGCGATCGCTGCTGCTTTGACTTGTTCTCGATCCATTCCCGCATCTTCCACTATCTCGGCGAGAGACTTGGTTTCGTCCAAGCCTGCGTCAGTTAAGCGTTTTTTAGTAATTACTTCCTGAAATTCTGCCAGTTTTTTATTGAGATGATATCCCGATAGAGTCAATTCATCGCTACCAAAAAAATCCGTAAAATCCTTGTGGTACTGTTCTACGGAACTCCAAGCTTGCTCTAACAATTCCGGCGCATCGCTGTAGAGTTGATTTTTGTAATTCTGCTTAAAATTGCCGATCGCCACTGCCAATTTCGGCTTACCCAATTTCCCCATCGGTATGGGAGGGCCCGATAGTATCCAGGAGTTATCTGTCAGAGGTGCAATGCGAGTTAGTAAAATGTCTCCCAACTTAAACCGAGATATTTCTTGCTCAAAAGTAGGACTGTTGGGTTGGACAGTGTAGTGCTTGGCCGTCAACCAATTCATTAGTTCCAGGCTATCGGGGGCAATTTGACTGATTTCAAACAAGCCTGTGAAGCTTCTGTGCAGCCAACTGTCTAGTAAATTGCGATCGCCCTCGGTTAAATCTGACTGACTGGCGACAAACAGGTCGATCGGCGTTTTTGTTCCAACTTTACCTTCTACTGTAAAGCTGTCAATTATTTGATTTTGATGAGCAATATCATAGCGTTCCCGCGAAGAGCGATCGGCAACATAAGCTTCCAAAGCTACCGCCAACTCTCCCTCAGCTTCCAGTACAAAGTCAATTAAATTTTGCTTGAGAGTCCAAGCTTGTGCCAATAATTCTTTCACAAGTTATACCTATGTTTGAACTGTCTGTTCTGAATTAGTTTAATGATATAGTAATCCTTGCAGGAGTCGCAAGTTTTTTACCCCACCCCAACCCTCCCCTTATTAAGGTCCGGGAGCAAGAAATTCACAAATGATTTAGAATTGCTATAGTGCTAATTGTGTCGTCATCTTGCCCAAAAAATCTTTTTTTAACTAAGCTTAAAAATACCCCTCCCTGAAACAGAGAGGGGTTTAAAACTCGCATAATTTGGCTAAACTTGTGTGACAAAGAATGTACACCGAAAAACCGAAATACTCGCGATCGCCCTTAGCGGCCGTCTTTATCTATGTCTCCAGGAATAGCCCGTTCCACCCGGTCCCAAGCATCTCGCGTAGCGTGCTTAGCTTTTTCCCACTGCAAATGAGACTTACCACGATTGGTTTCGTAATCGCGCTGCAAATCGTCTTCGAGTTCATTGAAACTCTTACCAGTACCGGAGTAGCGGCTGTATCCCTCATAACCAGTGCGGTAGGCCGGCTGATAATCTTCGTAAGTAGTGCTGGTGTCTGCGTAAGGGCGAGAAGTGTAGTTATTTTGCCAGTAAGCATCTTCTACCGTAGGGTCGATCGCCTCTGCGACACCTTTACCAGCCAAACCACCGCTAAACGCGCCCACAACAGCCCCGACAACAGCTCCCACTGGTCCGCCGACAGCACCGCCGATCGCAGCACCCGCAGCACCAGCACTTGCCGCACCGATACCAGTTCCCACTGGATGTGCTCCGGTTTCCCCGGAAATCGGGTCTAGGTTGGCATCAGGTTGTTTCACAGATTTTTCATTATTTGCCATGATATTTTTTTCCTTTTTCTTTCACTCTAACTATCACTAAATCTACTTAAAAAACTGCTATTTATTCATCTTCCTTAAGGCTGGTTCTACTCATTTGTATACTCTGCCTATGGGTAATAATTTCATCTCAATCCCAGAATGAAACAACCCTCACCCCTTGGTGGGAGGTGGGGGATTTAGAGGGTTCTAGACTTCGCCTACAACCGACACTTATTGTGGGGTTTCCCGATGCCCGGTGCCCCATGGCCGATGATTAACTTTTGTTAATTTATTCGTTACCAGTGACCTTTTCGATAAAATCTTCAGCTTTTTCTACTAAACTCTCTTCTGGATGCTCTGCTTTGTACTCATCCAAGCTTTCTTCGTAAACCTGCTCTACTTTTGCAGGATTTTGAGCAGCTTTCACGATGTCATCATAAGCTGCTTGGGGATTCAAATCCTCGAATTTTTCTGCGGGGTCAGTAATTTTAGCGTCTTGTGGTACTTGATTGTTATAGATGCCTGCGGCGCGAGCAGTTTGAGTGGGTACTACAGCTAAACCAATTAAAGCCAGCATCAAACCCAAAAAAACACAGCGACCTAACGTTTGTCCCAAAGTTTTTAAAACGCGCTTCATGTCAATTTCTCCTGGTATTTTAAGAATTAGTTATTGTGCTAGCAATTATAGTAAGACGCTGATTGCTACACTGACTTCTATCTGAAGATAGATTAACCCATCAAACTCGATCTATTTTGAGGTGACGACTCTCCATCGATCGTTCAAATAGCTCCGTAGAAAGGGCTTGTTCTACAGACCAAACCCCTGGTTTTGTCAATTTGCCTTCTAAAATTAATTGAGCGATGCTGCCAGTACCGATGCCCGTAGCAGCAGCAGCATTGTCATGTAGGGCGATGGAGCAAACTTGAGCTGGTTTGCCATTTTTAATGCCACTCACTTGCGATCGCACCGCCACCCCAACCCCACTAAAACTATTAGTAACACCAGTCATCCCATAACTAACATAGGACAGAAATTCAATCACTCCTTTATTTTTGAGCCAGCTAGGGGGCCAGTATTTAGCAACAAACCAGGTAAGATGATTGTAAAGGTCAGGAAAAGTGCCGAATTTAGTAATAACTGTTTTGACGGGAAAAGTTTCTGGCAAAGTCATAACTTCCGGCATATCGAACCAATAAACCCCTGTTTTGCCGTAGGGTGCTGGAAATTCAATAGTTTCGCGATCGGTGTAGGGTTTTACCTGCTGCCAATTGCCGTTTTTCCAAACATCAAAAGGCGTTTGCAAACCTAAAAAAGTGGTTCTCATGACGGTGACACCAGCACCACCAGAACCGCCAACCACATAACTCAAATGAATATGTTCCGCTGTATCTAACTGCTCCACATCTCGGCGAACCATACTATTAGAAATGCCAGGAAAAATGCCAGTATTAATAATCGCAGTAATCCCCGCTTTTTGGGCAATTTCGCGCAAGTCTAACGCTCGGTGAGTAAAACTGCGGCTGTCGCTAACATCCGTATAATTAACACCAGCTTCTATGCAAGTTTTCAGTACACTAGCATCTCGGTAGTGAAAAGGCCCAGCGGTGTGAATGACCAGGTTAGAGGATGAAACTGCTTCTCGCAGAACTGTACTGTCTGCAATATTTAAAGGCAAATACTGCACCCGCTCCGGCGGCAATCCATCCCCTATGGAGCCTTCAGCTTCCCGTCCAGTCACAGTAATTTCGGCATCGGTATGGGTAACAAGGTCTAGGGCGACGCTGCTGCCAATTCGTCCCCGGCCTCCAATAATCAAAACTCGGTTTGCCATTGCTCAAAAATGGGTAACGGTAATATGAGTATTTGAATTTTAGGTGATGGTTTGCATCTACACAAAGTATGAATTTGCGATACCTAATATCTTCCACCAATTTCCCTAACCCCAGAGGAGCGCGGAAAGCCAATAAATCAACCTAATTGCAGACAAGTTAAATAAACCCCACCCAGGTTTTAAATCCTTTATTGACAAGGTTCGATGTCTGAGTTAAAATATAAGAATCATGAACACTCACTTATATTTTTAATCCTCCCATATTTTTAATCCTCCCATATTTTTAATCCTCCCATAATCAATCAAAGATTAAATACTATGACCGCAGAAGGTAATGTAGCTGATACGGGTATTGTAGAAGAAGCTAACCAACTAATCGCAGAAAAAAAAGCATCAGATATGCCTGAAGCACTCGAAATATTGAAACAGCAAGCTAAACGCGATAAAGATAAAGAAAAAATGGAAAAAATCAAAAGAACCCTGAAAGCCTTTGGTGGCAAACATAGCCGATACAGCGGCAAAAAGAAGAAGACCAAAAGGTAAGCTGCTCAAAGAAACATCTCCCAAAATTAGTCTGCAATTAGTGTAGTACCACGAAATTCAGAGAGTTTTGGGGGATGTCGAATTACTCACACTTAGTCATTTTGATACTTGCGTAATGCCATTTAATTTAACTGACTAAGTGTGAAAATAACCTAGACTGGAAGCACTAAAATTTAGGGATGTGCAAAAATTATGGATAAGCTGACAACTGAAACACTGCTAGATTATTGCGATTCTGATGATTATGCCCTGCAAATAGAAGCATTGATACAGCTTGTAGATGCAGAAGTTTATGCGGCTGTACCGAAAATATTAAGATTGCTAAAATCCGCCGATGAATTAATTAGATCCGGTGCAGCCGAGGCATTAGGTTATCTAGGTTCAGAGGAAGTAGAGACAGTTAGCCTTGCATTAATGCCTTTGCTAAACGATCCAGAAGAACTGGTTAGGTGTGAAGCCGTGGAGGCTCTGGGAGAACTTGGTTATAGTCCTGCGGTTGTACCGATAGAATATATTCTCAGACACGATCCTTCAGCACTGGTTCGCGCATCAGCAGCAGAAACTCTTGGATATTTAGAAGAACCATCAGCTATAGAAACTCTGGAGCTTTCACTGCTTGATGTTGATGAAGATAAAGCAGTTAGAGGGTATGCTGCTAATTCGATCGGGCTTTTAGGTACGCCGCAGCTATTGCCAAAACTGGAAGAGTATCTAAAATTAAAGCTTCCTTTATCAGTAAAAGCTGAATTGCTGGGAGCGCGGTACTGGTTGGGCGCAAAAGAAGATATCGAGAAGCTATTGAGTTTGTTGGATAATGCTGATGAACATTTAGCAATGCTCATCCTGAATATTTTAACAGATTTGACCGAACGGGAGGATCAGCCAACCTTGGCAAAAGATGCTCCCGATTTAGAAAGGGTATTGAGGTCGATCGCAAATCGTTTTCCCTTCACAGGAAATCAACCAGAAAAAATTCTCACACTCGCACATTGATAAATCATATCAAATCCGGTAGCATCTGAATTATTCATCTCTCTATTCTCTCCCTCTGTGTCCTCTGTGTTCTCTGCGGTTAAATCATTCCGATGTAGCCGGAAACGATATCACTAAAAAAAAACGCAGATGTGATTCATCTGCGCCCATCTGCGTTTATCTGCGGTTGCTAAAAAGCTTACTTCTCATTCCCGCCAAACACCGACTTAGCAGTCGATTTCAAAGAATTAGCGGCATCCGCCAAAGTCTGGGCGATCGGCTGCTGTGCGTGCATGAAAACGCGAGCCGTGTTGCGCCCCGGCATCCCGGAAATTGAGCCGCCCGGATGGGTACCGGCCCCGGTGAGATACAAACCGTCGATCGGCGTTTTGTAATTCGCCAACTCCGGTAAAGGGCGGAAAAATATCATCTGATCCAGCGTCATATCAACGTGGTAATAATTTCCCTTCAACGCCCCCAAACGCTCTCCCAATTCCGCCGGACTTTCCACCCGACGGCCGATAATAGACCTCTTGATATTGGGTGCATATTCTGCCAATTTGTCAATACAGCGATCGGCAACTTTGTTTTTGAGCTCATCCGTCCAACCCGTACCGTGCTGGCCCGTTCCCTCAGCATTTTCGATTTGGTAAGGAGCAAAAAATTCAATCCAAGCTGTATGGTGTCCCGGAGGAGCCATTGACGGGTCTCGTACCGTCGGAAACACCACGTACATCGAGGGGTCAGAATCGGGAATTCTGCCAATAGCAGGGTCGGTATGAGCAATTTCAACGTGTTTTACGGAGTCGGCAATTAACACCGAACCCATTAAATATTCGTCTCGATGATTCCAGCGATCGAACTTGGGTACTTCATTGAGAGCTAAATCTATTTTCAGAATAGTTTCATTGTTATTCACAATTTTACGCTCCAATCTTTCCCGCAAATTCGGGTCAGCAGCATCGACATCACTATCATCCATTAAATGCAAAAACAAACGCTTCGCATCAATATTAGAAATAACACCTTTGGTAGCGCGATATTCTGTGCCGTTGGCAACTCGAACTCCGACAGCGCGGCCATCATCCACTAATATTTTTTCGACGTGCTGATCGGTGAGCACCACACCCGAATAGCTTTTCACTAAATTGAGTAGTGCTTGGACTAATGCACCCGTTCCTCCGCGCGGTCTTGCCATGCCGGGATTGTGACGCATTGCCAGCATAATTGCGCCGATCGCGATCGTTTTTTGCGATGGAGGAGCGCCTAATTCTGCGGCCAGTCTGGCTAAGGGTGCTTTCAAAAATTCCTCGTCAAACCACTCGTTGAGAATGTCCTCAGCGCTGGTAATCATCGTGCGTACAAAGTCCAGGGTTTTTTCTGGGGAACCGATGACTGAAAATAAATCTTTGAGTTTGGCAATATTATAGTTGCCAGCAATATCTATAATGGACTTTGGCGGCGCATTGAACATCGGAATCATCGCATTTAACGCCCGTTGCCAAAAATCGGTATATTCGGCATATTTTTTAGCATCGCGCTCGTTGTAGCGGGCAATTTCAGCACAAGTTTTTTCTACGGAACTGTGCGCTAAGAAATATTTGCCGTCGGGATGGGGACAAAAGGCAACTGGATCGCAGTAAAGATATTCTAAACCGTATTTTTCCAGTTCTAGTTCTTCTACAACAGGCCCTAAATGGATAAATTCGTGGTCGATCGCGCACAGGTTGAATTTAAAATCCGGCAATTCGGGAATCGCAGCTTCAGTAGTTGCGGCACCACCGGGAACCGAACGTTTTTCTAACAGGAGGACGGTATATCCGGCTTTGAGGAGATAAGATGCACAGACCAGTCCGTTATGACCTGCTCCGATGATAATCACATCATAGGTTTGCATAGATGAAGCTCTGAGAATGGGATATTTTGCTCATTTTACAAATCTTAACAGTTTGACCAACTCTACCAGGAGAAATAGATTAATCTTGGAGAATAGTTTTAGTATCTGACAAAAGATGCAGCCTATATTAACTGCATGGTGAGAGCGACTGCATTATATCATAGGTAATAGGTAATAGGTAATAGGTAATAGGTAATTGGTAATTGGTAATTAGTAATGCCTTATGCCCATCCCCCTTCCCCCCTTGGGGGGGGCTAGGGGGGGTTCCCCATTACCCATAACGCCTGTAACTCACCTAACTGAGAAAGGCTATAACTCGTAACTAATTACTTCACTTGTTGCAAGGCTGCCTCAGCTTTTTTTGCACCATCATTGTTACCTTGCTGGCGATAATTATCGAGGGCTTGCTGAAAAGCTTGAATTGCTTCGGATGTGCGATCGCGCCTTTGGAGAGCAGTACCCAAATTATAATAAGCTTCGGCTCTGTTAGGCTCAAGCTGAATGACGCGCCGAAAAGTGATAATCGCTCCTAAGAAATCTTGTTTTTGCAGTTGAATTTCCCCGATCGCAGCGTGTGCTTGCACTAAATTTGGTCGCACCGCCACAGCCCGCTGATAAGCTACAAGGGCTCCGTCTAAGTCGTTTTGACCTTTGAGAAGTTCGCCGATTTCTAACTGCACATCGGGATTGCGAGGCTCTAGTTTCGCAGCTTCTTCAAAAGCGGCCAGCCCTTCGGCTGTGTTGCCATTACGCAGTAAAGCAGTACCTAATTTTAACTGTACGCTGGCTTGTTTGGGAGCGAGTTTAGCCGCTTGCTGGAGGATGTCAACGGCACTGGAAAAATTGCCCTGTTGGATTAATACTAAACCCATGGAAGAATAAGCTTGCCAACTTTTAGGCTCGATGGCGATCGCCTGTTGGTAGGCTTTAAAAGCGCCACTGTAATCTTGTTGCTGAAAGAGTACCACGCCCAGACCGATCAGGGCATTCACATTTTTGCGATCGAGTTGGGCGGCGCGGCGGTAGGCGGTAGCAGCGGCCCGATAGTTTTGCAAATTCGCCATCGCATATCCTAGGGCGTATTGAAAGTCGGCATTGTTGGGTTGGAGACTGATGGCTTGTTGATAAAATTCAACTGCTGCTTGATAGTTGCCCTGACGTGCTTCTAAATAACCAATACCGGAAAAAATACGCGGGTTTTCACCATCTAAACGGGCTGCTTGCTCATAAATGGCGATCGCCTTACCGTATTCTCCCAAATCGACTAATTCGCGCCCTTTTCGCAGCAAAGCGTCCAAATTAGAATTATTTTCAGGATTGACTTGAACAGAAGTTTCCGCACAGAGTGCTCGCAGTGGCGCGGAGACAGCAAATCCCGCTAGCAACAACGTACTGAATACCAAGAGACTTTGTTTGTACACGGCCATTTGTTTCAAAGAGTGTGTGGTGGAAGGAAAGAGCGAATTAGTATCCGTTTGCTAAACAGACAACTGAGGATTAACCAGGAATGTTTGAGGGACCAGATGTAGTAAATCTACAGAACTAGACAAACTCAAAATATTCGCGATCGAGGCCAACAGATGATTGTAACAACAACTGATGTCATTCAAGGATCGGAAGTCCAATCTTACCTGGGAATTGTAACTGCTGAGGTGGTCTATGGCACCAATGCCCTGCGAGATTTCTTTGCGGGCATTCGGGACATCATTGGTGGGCGCACCGGCAGTTACGAGGAAGTTTTCCTCAAAGGACAGCGAGATGCCCTCGCAGAGCTGGAACAACGAGCTCAGAGGCTGGGAGCAAACGCCGTAATCGGGGTGGAAATTGACACCGGCACGATTAATGTAGACGCCAAGGGGGCTTTGCTGCTGATTACTGCTGTTGGGACAGCGGTAAGACTGCGCTAAGCAGTCCTTTCTTTATACATCCGTAAATGTTTATAAATGGATCGATTAGTTATTGGTCATTAGTCCTTAGCTAATAGCTATTAGCTGTGGACTGAGGGCTAATGACTTTTTCGTTTATTTCTTGAGACATAGATACTGGTTATTTCCCTAGGCAGATATAGTTTCTATCCATCTGGGCAACAATCAATATTTGTAGGGAATGCTGTTAAAAAAAATCCATCTATCAAATGTAAACAAACACAAGAAAAGAAAAAGCTATGGCATACGCAAATAGACCTGTAGATAACATTGTTGCCGAACCAATTGTGGTGAATTCAGTGATGGAATACCACGATCGAGTCCGGTGGGGTCCGATTTTTTCAGGTTTGGTAATTGCGATCGGCTCCCAATTGGTATTAAGTGCTTTGGGTGCTGCGATCGGCTTGAGTAACATTGCTAATTCAGGAGCTCCCCGCAGTATAGCCGGCAGCGTCGGTACCGGCGTCGGAATCTGGTCAATAATCAGTTTATTAATTAGCTTGGGCCTTGGCGGTTGGGTAACTGCTCGCGCTTGCGGGCCAATGAACCGCAATACAGCGCTGTTGAACGGAGCAATTTTGTGGGCAACTACCTTAACAATTGGCTCTTGGCTGTTAGCAAATGGAGTAGCAGGTACTTTTGGAGTAGTGGCTGCTAATGCGGGAGAAGCGATTAATCAAGCGCAGCAGGGCGGGGTGGATTTACCTAACCAAGCACCTAACGTTACCGCTCAGAATGCTCGCGATATTGCTGGTAATGCTGCGAAAGCTGGTTGGTCGTTTTTGTTCGGTTCCCTGTTGGGTTTAGTGGCGTCAATGGCTGGAGCATCTGCTGGCGCGCGCACTCCCCGAAATCACTCTTAAGATGGAGTTCGGGCCTTGGGAATTGCGCATTTTTTCTCGTTTTCCTCGTTCCCAGGTTCTACCTGGGAACGCAGAT
>NZ_JBGJZU010000054.1:18013-33215 GCF_041354475.1 Microcoleus sp. | reverse complement strand
CCAGAGGCTCTGCCTCGTCGAAAAAAAAGAGAGGCAGAGCCTCAAGAAATGCGTTCCCAGGCAGAGCCTAGGAACGAGTAAATCCGGTAGCCTCGGAATGATTTAAATGCGTTCCCAGGCAATTGCGTATTTCTCGTTTTCTCGTTTTTCTCGTTCCCAGGTTCTACCTGGGAACGCAGATCCAGAGGCTCTGCCTCGTCGAAAAAAAAGAGAGGCAGAGCCTCAAGAAATGCGTTCCCAGGCAGAGCCTAGGAACGAGTAAATCCGGTAGCCTCGGAATGATTTAAATGCGTTCCCAGGCAATTGCGCATTTTTTCTCGTTTTCTCGTTTTTCTCGTTCCCAGGTTCTACCTGGGAACGCAGATCCAGAGGCTCTGCCTCGTCGAAAAAAAAAGAGAGGCAGAGCCTCAAGAAATGCGTTCCCAGGCAGAGCCTAGGAACGAGTAAATCCGGTAGCCTCGGAATGATTTAAATGCGTTCCCAGGCAATTGCGCATTTTTTCTCGTTTTCTCGTTTTTCTCGTTCCCAGGTTCTACCTGGGAACGCAGATCCAGAGGCTCTGCCTCGTCGAAAAAAAAAGAGAGGCAGAGCCTCAAGAAATGCGTTCCCAGGCAGAGCCTAGGAACGAGTAAATCCGGTAGCCTCGGAATGATTTAAATGCGTTCCCAGGCAATTGCGCATTTTTTCTCGTTTTCCTCGTTCCCAGGTTCTACCTGGGAACGCAGATCCAGAGGCTCTGCCTCGTCGAAAAAAAAAGAGAGGCAGAGCCTCAAGAAATGCGTTCCCAGGCAGAGCCTAGGAACGAGTAGAGGTAGAGCCTGGGAACGAGTAGAGGTAGAGCCTGGGAACGAGTAGAGGTAGAGCCTGGGAACGAGTAGAGGTAGAGCCTGGGAACGAGTAGGGAACGAGTAGAAAGTGCGCGGGCGCACTCTACAAATTAAGCGGTAAAGTATTTTGCCGCTGGGTGATAAGTGATAATTGCGGTGGTGGATTGTTCGGGATAAAGTTGTTCGCTTTCATCCATATACAGATTAATGCGATCGCACTTGAGCAAATCCAACTGCTTGTATTGATCCGCCATATTCGGACAAGCAGGATAACCGAAACTGTAGCGCGAACCCCGATATCTTTGGGCCAGCATATCCCGAATATTATCCGGTTCTTCGCTACCAAATCCCAATTCCCGACGAATCCGGGCGTGAGTCCATTCTGCCACTGCTTCCGCCGTCTGTACCGCTAACCCATGAAAGTAGAGATAATCGGTATATTGATTGTTAGCAAATAGCTTTTGGGCGTACTCTGTCGCAATTTCTCCCACTGTCGCTACCTGCATCGGAAATACATCGATTTTACCCGATTCTTTCGGTGCGAAAAAGTCAGCAATGCACAGCCTGCGCGCCGATTTTTGGCGCGGAAATGTGAATGTGGCTGCGGGTGTCGATACATCTTGCCCGTTATTCATAATTTCCGGGTCATACACATACAAAGAATTGCCTTCAGACTGACAGGGAAAATAGCCATAAATTGCTTGGGGATGCAATAGCTTTTCAGTGATTATTTTGTGTTTCCACTGTTCCAAAATCGGATATACTGTCTCAGCTAAGAAAGCATCGTATTCTTCCCGCGATTGGTCTTTTGGCTTGCGGAACTGCCACTGTCCAGCAACTAAAGCTTGCAAATCTAAGTGCCAGAAAATCTCTTCAAAGGGGATTTCTTCCGGCCGCAATAACTGAGTTCCCCAGAAGGGAGGATTTGGGCGATCGATATCTGCTGCCACTGCTTCCGAACGGTTAGTATCTATAACAACCGGAATTTCGGCTTTAGCTGCTTGTTTCGCATCCTCAACAGCGATTTCTTCAGAAGTCTTAGCTGATTTAACCGCCCCATTGCCATTTTCAGCAAACTCGCCTAAAAATCCTTGCAAATCTTCCCATTTACCAGCAGATTTAGCTGGCATCAGTTTATCCATAAAATGCAAGTCGGAAAACGCATCTTTGCCGTAAACTACTTTACCATTGTAAGTATTTTGGCAGTCTTCATGGACAAACTTGGGAGTTAAAGCTGCACCGCCCAAAATTACCGGAACCGTAATTCCTCTCTGGTTAAATACCTCCAAGTTTTCTTTCATAAATGCAGTGGATTTTACCAGCAAACCGCTCATCGCGATACAATCAGCTTTGTGCTTTTCGTAGGCATCAATGATGTTATCAACTGGCTGTTTAATTCCCAGATTGATTACTCGGTAGCCATTGTTTGATAAGATAATATCAACCAAGTTTTTACCGATATCGTGAACGTCGCCTTTGACAGTGGCAATGATGAATGTGCCTTTGGCATTGTCCCCAGATTCCGACTTTTCCATGTACGGTTCTAAATAGGCAACTGCGGCTTTCATGGTTTCGGCTGATTGCAATACAAAGGGCAATTGCATTTGTCCAGAACCGAACAATTCTCCGACTACTTTCATCCCGTCTAATAGGAAAGTATTGATAATGTGGAGAGGCGGATAGGTTTCTAATGCTTTGGCGAGTTGGATATCTAGTCCAATGCGTTCGCCGTCGATGATGTGCTGCTTCAGGCGTTCTTCTACGGGAAGGTTTGCGTCTTCGGTGCGATCGCGCTTAGTAGTTTTGCCCGCAAACACCGTTGTTAGCTCGCCCAAGGGGTCATAAACGCAAATTTCGCCGTCGAACTCCCGTTCATCGTAAATCAGTTTACGGCAGATTTCTTGGTGTTCTGGGTCGATTTTGGCGAGGGGTAAAATCTTGTTGGGGCTGACAATGGCTGAATCCATCCCCGCCTGCATTGCTTCGTGCAAAAACATGGAATTCAAAACTTGTCTCGCCGCCGGATTTAAGCCGAAGGAGATGTTAGAAACTCCCAAAATTACGTGACAACCGGGCAATTCTTGGCGAATGCGGCGGATGGATTCGATGGTAGCTTTGCCGTTTTTTCGGTCTTCTTCAATCCCGGTGGAAATTGGCAATGCTAGGGTGTCAAAAAAGATTTCCTGGGCGGGGATTCCGTAGGCGACGGCGGCGTTATATGCACGTTGGGCGATCGCAAATTTTTGGTCAGCAGTCCGCGCCATCCCGTCTTCATCAATTGTCCCGATCACTATACCGGCACCGTATTTCTTGGCTATTTCTAAAACTTGATAAAAACGCGGTTCTCCGTCTTCATAGTTAGTGGAATTCAACAAACATTTGCCGCCAGCAACTTTTAACCCGGCTTCCATCTTTTCCCATTCTGTGGAATCCAACATTAAAGGGAGAGTTGCATTGGTGACAACGCGGGAAACTAATTCTTTCATGTCGCGGACACCATCGCGGCCGACATAATCGACGTTGACATCAAGAATGTGCGCGCCTTCTCGCACTTGTTCCCGCGCCATTGCGACTAAACCATCCCAGTCTTCAGCGTTGAGTAAGTCGCGGCATTTTTTGGAACCGCTGGCGTTGAGTCTTTCGCCGACTATTAAGAAGGAATTGTCTTGTTCGTAGGGTTGGGCGGTGTAAATTGAAGCCGCGGCTGGTTCCCAGTTAATTTCGCGGATTTTGGGGGTGAGAGTTTTGCCAATTTCTGATAGTTCGCGAATGTGATCGTAGCGAGTCCCGCAGCAGCCGCCGATGACTTGCACGCCTAAGTCTTCGACGAAGCGCATCAAGGCCATTTTTAATTCTATGGGCGTGAGTTTGTAGTGCGCGTGGCCGCCGATGTTTTCTGGTAAGCCGGCGTTGGGAACGCAGGAAACGACGAAGGGTGAATGTTCGGAAAGGTATTTAATATGTTCGGCCATGCGATCGGGGCCGGTGGCACAATTTAATCCTAAGATATCTATGGGATAGGGCTGCAAAATGGCTAGGGCGGCGCTGATGTCGGAACCAACTAACATTGTGCCAGTGGCTTCCATGGTGACTGATACCATTAATGGAATGCGATCGCCTTTTTTCTTGAACACTTCTTCAATGGCATTTAATGCTGATTTTATTTGCAGCACATCTTGACAAGTTTCGACAATAAATAAGTCAACGCCGCCGTCGTAGAGTCCTTCTGCTTGTTCGGTAAAAGCGGCGGTGAGTGTGTCAAAATCAATGTGTCCTAATGTTGGTAATTTGGTCCCAGGTCCGATCGAACCTGCAACAAATCTCGGTTTTTCTGGTGTGGAAAATTCGGCGGCGATACTTTTGGCGAGTTCTGCCGCTGTTTTGTTGAGATAATAGGCTTTGTCTGCTAAATCGTATTCGGCGAGCACGATGGAAGCAGCCCCAAAGGTGTCAGTTTCGATGACGTCGGCGCCTGCTTCGAGGAAACCTCGGTGGACGTTGGCGACGGCTTCGGGTTTGGTATGGACGAGATATTCGTTGCAGCCTTCGTATTCTTTGCCGCCAAAGTCTTCTGCTGTCAGGTTTTGGACTTGTAAGTTGGTGCCCATTGCGCCGTCGAAGACGATGACGGGGCGCGAGGGGTGGTGGAGGCGATCGAGGAACAGGCTTTTCATGGGCGGTTAAAAAAACTGAGGTGCTATATATTTACAATTTCATCTATTGTGCAATATTCTCAACAGTTATGTGAACCTTGGAGAGTAACTAATGACTGAAGGATTCGATGCTGTTGACAATAGTTCGATCGTACCTGTAATTTTACCGATCGCGCCTGCTCATTGTCAAAATTTTGTTCCGGGCGCGGCTGTGACGGAAAAAGAGGCGATCGCAGGTGAGGGATTTTTTCGCTTAAGTGTGGAGGATTTTCGGGAAAATGCGATGGAGATTATGAAACGAGTGATGTTTCAGGGCGATCGGATTCTGTTACAGGAAGCGGGGGAAGATGTAGGTGCGATCGTTCCTGAAGCTGAATTTCACAAACTAGATTATTTGATGGCAGAAATCAAACCATCACAATTCATGCCTGAAGAAGAAGCATATTATGAAGATGAAGGAGCAATTCACTGCATTTATCCAGATGAATTTTTAGATGATTTAGAAAACATTTTAGCAGATGTCAATGAATTTGACGAATTATTTGGTTTAATACCAACTAAAGAGATGGGAGAGGATGTTGATATTTTTATGTCGGCTGCTATTGTGATGTCTGTAGATAGATTTTGGGTGCCGGATTATGTAATGGCTGAACGACAAGCGATGGTGGGTGAATCAGTATAGTTTTGGATGCAGAAACCGGGTTTTTTATAAAAATCTTGCATCCCAGTATTCCAAACGGTCAAAAACCCGGTTTATTGCGTCGGAGTGCGTAATTCATGATCTTCTTGGACGCAGAAACCGGGTTTTTTATAAAAATCTTGCATCCCTGTTTTCAAAACTCGAAAAAACCCGGTTTCTTTGGTATTTAGGCGTAAGTCCTAATCTGGATTTGCGGCTGTTTAAAAATCGGAAATCCATCAGGAGTTTTCAATATTTTCCCCTGTGGGTCTAGTTCAACATCACAGAATACATAGTTGCCAGTTTCATCTCGCATTAAAGCAGGTTTTCCGTCTACAATTTGGTAAGCAGGACGAGAAAATTGAACAATGTCTTGATTCTCGACAACTTGTCCGTTTTCATCCCGCAAAATCGGACAAGCCACTAATTTATCTTCCGCATCAATAACCCAAGAATTAGTTGCGGGATCTAGCAACAATTCCGGGTAAACATTTTGCCCGCTAGATGACTTCAGCAATTCACCTTGTTCATCAACTAAGGGCATCAAGAAAACAGGTTCTCCTTGGGAATTGCGCAGGAGTTCGTTAGTTTGCGGATGGCGCAGCGCAATTGCTCTTGGTGCAGGCAATTCTACATCGGGCAATTCGGGATGGGGCGGGTGCAAACTCGGTAATTCAGCATCAGTTGCAATGTCGTAATGGCGGGTATATTGCACTGCTGCTTTGGTGAATCCAGCCCGCTGTAACATGGCTTGCATACCCGATTGATCGGCTGCAATTAGTAAGTCTATATCGCTGACTTTCATGGTTTTTGCGTGGGCGATCGCAGTTTTTGCTAGCATTTGAATTGCTTCTGATTTCCGATGTTCTGGCTGGACATACATCCCCAAAACGGAACCGACGCGGCGGGATTGAAAGGGATTCTCAATGTCGTGTTGCTGGATTAAATATTCGGGGAGACTGGCGGGCGGGGCTTCGTCGTAATAGTAGATAAATAGACAGCCGATGATGCTGTTGTTTTGTTCTAATAACCAGCAGAAAGAAAGGGGTTTTTCGATTTGGTTGGTGACGTATTTTTCAAAGTCGAAGTTAGGTTTGACGAGCATTGAGGGGTCGATGGATTCGCGTTCTTGGGCGAATGCTTGCCAGAGGGGGGCGATCGCCTTTGCGTCGGTTGCGGTGGCTAGACGGTGGCTGTAAGGGGCGATGGGGGCGATCGGTATAGTTACGGCTGTCATAGTTTTTGGGGGTGAATTTGCATCGAAGGTGAAAGCCTTCTATTGTGTATTGGGATTTCGCGGGCTATTTTTACGCAAAATCGGAGTTTTTGTAATAAAAGTTAATATATGGACTCAAACATAGGCCCCAGAAACCGGGTTTTTTACGAAAATACTGAATCACAGCCTTGAATCTGCTGAAAAACCCGGTTTCTTTAGTTCGCGTGTGCAGGAGTGGCCAGAAACCGGGTTTTTACGAAAAAACTTAGTTACAGCACGCAAAAACCGCCAAAAACCCGGTTTCTTTTGTCGAATCTCGCTACAAAATCGTCAAATAAGTTTCTGTTGGACTGATGGGCAATGGTTTTAAAATTTGATTTTGCAAATCAATTTCTAACCCCAAAGCTTCTAAAGGTATGACTCCCAAAAGAGCATCTTTACCTCCCGGTAACTCCAAGCACTCGAAGGTTCCTTCGCGATCGAACATGGATATGGTAGCATCTCGGAAAATTCGGGCTTTGCCGATGCCCATTGCGGTGGCTACGTCTACTTCTTTCAGGAGTTTCAGTCCCAGTTGGGCGATCGCATCTTGTGGCAAACACAAGGTAGTTGCACCCGTGTCTACCAATACATTTTTGAGAGTTATCGATCGAATTTGCTCTTCCGATCTCACCCCGGCCTCTGCCAGGATTTGGTCGGCTCGATTAATGATTGTCAGAGTGGCGAAGACTTTTCCCATTGCTTTGTTGGTTTGAGTTTGCATATTTTTCTCCTACTTAAGAGTTGGAGTGATTACATCCTTTAATTGTAACTTATTTTGATGGGCTATCGCTCCGGCAATATAGTACAATAGAATTATCGAGCGAGTTAAAACACAACAAATGACAAGTACAACCAATAAAGAACCAACCCTGGCAGATGTCATCGAAAAGTTAGACAAGCTATCGACTGAAGTTGACAAGCTATCTAGGGATTCCGAGAAGTTTAACGATCGCTTTTCTAATTACCAGCAAGCGACTCAGTGGGTGGTGCAACTTGCTTTTACTTTAATTGCTAGTGCTACTATTACAGTCATTATCACTTCAGTGCTGCGGAAATAATCGAGAATGGGGCGATCGCGTAGATTAAGAAACCGGGGTTCTGCCTAAATATTGCGGTAGGATGCAAAAGTTATCGCAGAAACCCGGTTTCTGGGAGAGAGGTGCGATCGCTCTTCTAATTCTAGTTGACTGGGATATCAATCTAATTTATAATTATCGTTATGGACAGATTAGATTACCGCGAAGTAATTGAAAAAGTAATTCAGCAACACGCTAGGGAGCAATCTGAAAAAGACTTGGATCGAGTTCAAGTAGTTTTTGATGCTGAGCGCGATCGCTATTTGTTGTTGTATGTGGGATGGCACGATGAAGAACGAATTCATGGATGTCCGATTCATATCGATATCAAAGATGGAAAAATTTGGATACAGCAAGATTTTACTGAAGAAGGATTGGCTAATCAGTTGATGGAACTAGGTGTACCGCAAACGGATATTGTTTTAGGATTTCGAGCGCCTTATGTGCGACAGTTTACAGGATTTGCAGTGGCTTGAATTGTGATTTTGAAGGGGCGTGCGTGGATCGAGAAACCGGGTTTCTTCCTAAATATTTCGGTGGAGATGCGAAAGTTATCCCAGAAACCCGGTTTCTGGCAGAGGGGCGCGTAATATCGTTTCCGGCTACATCGGAATGATTTAACCGCAGAGAACACAGAGGACACAGAGGGAGAGAATAGAGAGATGAATAATTCAGATGCTACCGGATTTGATATAAATTAAGAAACCGGGTTTCTTCCTAAATATTTCGGTGGGATGTAAAAGTTATCACAGAAACCCGGTTTCTGGGAGAGGTGTGCGATCGCGCGGAGAAAGAAACCGGGGTTCTTAACAATCTCGGTTAGTTTCGCGAAAAGTCTGAAAAATTTAGTAAAATAGAATTATCCAGGCGATCGCTTTCCATTGTGTTTTTTATGCCAGCAAAAGATATATTTCACGGTGTAGTTCGTTCAGCTTTAGAAAAAGATAGTTGGAAGATTACTCACGATCCGCTGTCAATTACAGTTGATGGAATTGAATTTTATATCGATTTGGCAGCAGAAAGACTTTTAGCAGCAGAAAAGCATGGGCAAAAGATAGCAGTAGAGATTAAATCTTTTGTAGGTAAGTCGGAGGTGAGTGAATTTCATACAGCTTTAGGACAAACACTCAACTATCGTTCAGCGCTGAGAAGGAAACAAACCGATCGCCTTTTATATTTAGCTGTTCCTTCTGAAGTTTATCGGGAATTTTTTCTAATCCAATTTATTCAGGAAGTTATTGCCTAACATCGGTTAAAGTTACTTGTTTTTGAGCCAAGCCAACAGGAGATTATTTTATGGAAGGAATAAACTATTCAGAGTTAGTCCAGACTGTCTTAAAAAGACATACAGCCAATCATTTATCTGAGGATACAGAAAAAGAGTTAATTTTTGATAAAGAGAGCGATCGCTATCTTTTGGTTCATGTAGGTTGGGAAAATCAAGAGCGGGTTTATGGTTGCGTGGTTCATGTGGATATCAAAGATGGGAAAATTTGGATTCAGCGCGATTTAACTGAAGCAGGAATTGCTAACGAATTGGTGGAATTAGGTGTACCGAAAACGGATATTGTTTTGGGATTTCGAGCGCCTTATGTTCGGCAGTTTACAGGGTTTGCAGTGGCTTAAATGTTGATTCTGAAGGGGCGATCGCATGGATTAAGAAACCGGGTTTCTTCCTAAATATTTTGGTAGGATGCAAAAGCGATCGCAGAAACCCGGTTTCTGGGAGAGGTGTGCGATCGCACAGGTTTCTGTTTATTGAGATTTTGCTAAGGGCGATCGCAGTTTTTTGCACTCTTGTTTAAATCTCATCTTCATCTGACTCAAACAATGCTTTTAAATTGCGCGAACCATGTACTACCCGAAGAATTTCTAAAGTATTAGCAGTAACTTGATAAAGAATAATATAGCCATCTAAAGGTACACCCCGTAAATCCGATCTAATCTCTTCATAACTGCGCCCGATCATCGGAAAATTGATTAAATTTTGACATTTTTTCTCAAAAGCTGCAATTAAACGCTCTCCTTTCTCAACATTCAGGTTGGCCAAATAATCTATAATTTCGTTTAAATCGCGACTAGCAGAGGGAGCAATAATGTAACGATTCATGCTTGTTGCTGACGCGCTTGACGTAATTTTTCTTTCAATTGATCGATAACTACATTTCCGTCAATTCCTTCGCCACGTCTGATTTCTTCAATGGCTACATCTACTTTTTCTCGTGTTTCTTCTACCCAAGTTTCATACTCTCGATCGCGTTGATATAATAATTGTAATGCTTCGGCAATTACTTCTTCAGCATTATGGTATTTACCACTGTTTAGTTTTTGTTGAATTAACTCGGCTTGTTCGGTTTTCAAGGTGATCTTCATAGTCTTGATTGCGGATTAAACTTATCTTAGATTATAGCATTGTATGGAAGTTTTATCCAGAGGTGCGATCGCGTGGATCGAGAAACCGGGTTTCTTCCTAAATATTTCGGTGGGATGCAAAAGCGATCGCAGAAACCCGGTTTCTGGCAGAGGGGCGCGTGGATTAAGAAACCGGGTTTCTTCCTAAATATCTCGGTGGGAGGCAAAAGTTATCGCAGAAACCGGGTTTCTGCCAGAGGTGTGCAATCGCACGGATCGAGAAATCGGGTTTCTTCATAAATATTTCGGTGAGATGCAAAAGTTATCCCAGAAACCGGGTTTCTGGGAGAAGTGCGATCGCTCTTTGGGTAGGTTGGAGAAAGAGATGGGTTTGTGAGGAGCGATCGCGCGATTTTTTATCAACTGCCAGTGGAAGCCAGGGTTTTTTGTTGCCGTTTGCGTTTCATCCGCATTTTGGCAATAAAAGCACTAAACGCCAATCCACCTAATACAGTAGAAGGTTCGGGTACGGGTTCGGAAACGGCTGCGGGTGTCGTTGAAATAGTAGCATCCAGACCCGTCGAGTCATACGAAAGAGTCTGGTTACTACCATAACCAACAGCAAAATCAATCGTGTCACCAGCTTGAACCGTCCCAGCCGTCGTAAATGACTTGCTACTAGAAGCACCAAAGCCATTAATCAAGTTACTGAAAAGTAGAATATTGTTATGGAGAACGTGAACATCTGTTGTCGTCGGCCCAACATAATCGAGGCCGGTAAACATTGTAGCAAGTGAGTAGGTTGCCGCTTCAGGCGCAATCCAGCGGACAATGCTATATTCTCCGTAATAACCGGGGTGAAACCCTAGTTGATTCGGTTGATAAGTTGTTGTCGGATGAGAATTATCTTCGGTTGCGGTTGAGTTGTGGGTGACAAAAGGCCACGAAGCTTTTGCAGGATCGTACCACGAGTCGATGGTAGGAGTCTGCTTTCCTACGTTGCTATACAGGTTGAAGTTAGATTCAAGGCTTGATGACCAGCCGTAGCGCCAAGCGCCATTGGGGTTATTGGTTAGGGAAAAGTCAGATGCGACGTTGAAAATGGCAGAGAAACTGGGTTTAGCGGCCATACCCAAGATGAAAGCCGCCATCAACATAATTTGGGTTTTTTTGAGAAGAGACATATAAATTCCTTCAAATTTGGGTAGATTGTAGGTTGTGGTTTGTTACCTCAACCTACAAATTTGCGATTCATACGGGCGATCGCCTTTAACGATCACGGTGCAGCAATTGCGGGCTGCGGCTGATTCTGCAATGTTTGTTGCTGTTGCACCAGCGATTGCAATTGTTGCTGTTGCCCCGATACTTGCTGTTGCAGTGCTGTGATTTGCGGCTGCAAAGCAGCAGTTAACTCTTGGGCTTTTTGTGCAGCTATATCTCGATATTGAGCCGCCATATTAGCAGCCGCTTGTGCCTCATTTCGATAAGCTACCGCCTGCGGATTATAAATCGTGCCGTAAATAGGATTTTGGCGTCCTGAACGACCTCTTTGCCAGCCGACAATTCCCCAAGTATAAATCTGGCTGTTCCAGTAATTAGCAGCATTTTGAGCCTCCTGTCGCTGCTGTTCGAGTTGATTAACCAAAGCATTAGCTTCGTTGATTTGAGCTTGGTAGGTTTGCAGGGCTGACTGAGTTTCTTGAATCTGCGATTGCTGGGATGCAATTAGATTTTGGAAATCAATCAGCCCTAGGGAAAAAGATAATCATACTGGGCAGGAATTCCAGGAGCAGAAGGTTGTATAAATGGGCTGAGTGCCTGCTGCTGTTCAGTTGTTAAGGTATTCCAAGCACCGATCACTGACACAAAAGATACTGAACTTGGGTTTTTTAAGAGAGGCCACAGACCGACTTTTTGCTGCGGAGTTAGGGTAGCCCAGATTCCTTGGAGATTAAGAATTTCGGGCGGAATTGGATTTTGAACAGGTGGCTGTGCAGGTGGCTGTGCAGGGGGCTGTGCAGGGGGCTGTGCAGGGGGCTGTTTCTTCTTCTTAAACCATGCAACTAAACCTGCGATCGCACCTCCAACCAGAGCAATCCCTCCTAAAACTATCCCAACTTTCCCCAAGATAGGCAGGGCCAAGAATTTAGTACCAATCCAGCTAAATACTTTCTTAACCGTCGAGAAGATACCGCTAACTTTAGAGAAAAAGTCCTTAACCTTGCCGATAAAACTCGATACTTTGTTAACAAAACTTACCACTTTGCCAACAAATCCGCTCACCTTGTTAAAGACTTTCTTCGCTCCGTTCCATAATTTCTTGAAGAAGCCACGGGCCTCTTGTTCGCTAGCACCTTCTTCACTCCAAACATCAAAATTAGAGGAGAAAATACTATCTGAAATATCAAGTCCAGATGGGGGAGATTTAGCCATTGCCACAGCATCAGCCAGATTCAACAAACCCGCACCTGTTTGAATATCCCAGCCGGGAGTACCCAAATCCATCGCAGTTGCTTTGAGAATAGCTTTCACCTGTGCAAAACTCAAATTTGGATTAGCCGCCCAGACTTGGGAAGCTGCACCAGTCACCTTCGCCGCAGCAATCGAAGTACCGACAATTTCGGGGATTGATGCCGCTGAATTGCTATCAGGATTCTTAATATCTCCTAACGCCTTTCCTAATTTTTTAGTCGCTTCTAAGACAAGTTGTTCCTCAGCTTCTGTCAGTTTGGCATCTTCAGTTGGTGCTTCGTTAAATTTAATCGCTTTTTCCACAGCTTGGCGTTCAAGAGGAGTTAAATCTTTGAGCAAGTCCTCATTGGAATTAGCATTAGAACTTGTTTTGCTGTCAGGAGTACCGCCAAAAGCAACTAAATCTATGCCCGCACCGTAACTGGAATAGTCAGCAAGATTTCCATTCCAATCCGCCGCACCAACTGTGATGATATTGGGAAAGTCCCGCGAAGCTTTCCCCAAAGCAGATAAACCTTCGACACCTTGATTTCCTGCCGCTGCTACAATCAAGACTTTATTGTCGCGAGCGTATTCAATGGCTGCTCGTTCTTCTGCTGTAAATTTAGTGCGGGTGTTGCCATCTTTGTCAATTAAATCAAAACTGAGGTTGACAATAGCATTCGGCTGCTTGGATGCTTTTGCAGCATCGACAAATTCCCGCAAAGATTGAGCCCATTTCCCAGAACCAACAGCACGTCCAACCCACAGCGGTGCATCGTCATTAACGCCATTGATGCCGATGTCGTTGTTCTGTTTTGCCCCGATAACTTCTAATACTTTAGTGCCGTGTTCTGCCTTGGGATCGCTAGCAGGAAGTAAGGGATTATCGTCGCTATCATTGTAATCGCGACCTTTGATAATCCGGCTGTAGTCAATATCGGGATTGTTTTCAGCAAAACCCGTATCGATAATACCGATTAAAGGTTGGTCTTTGGCATCAAATTGATATTCGCTAGCAATGCCGTCTACATCAGCAAACGGATCGTTTTGCAAGTCATCAATGTCTTTTTGTAGATCTGCGATTAAAGCATCAAGTTCTTGCGCCGCTTGTTTCTCATCTTCAGGTTTTGGCTCGACTAAAGCACTGTCTGGATTGGCAGAAATTTGCTGAAGCTGATTGTTAAACTGCTCTAAAACTTTGTCGAGTTCGGGAGCTAAGTTATTGATTTGGCTGACAACATCTTGAACAGTCGCTTCTGGTGGTATCGGTTTAGCTTCAGTCGCTTTTGCTAGAGGAACTGCTGCTGCTAAATTCAGCAATCCTGAACCAGTTTTGGCATCCCAATTGGGCAAAGCAATATCAGTGGCAGTACGTTTGACAATATCGAGAACTTGCTGATAATTTAGCAGGGAATTTGCTGCCCAAACTTGAGAAATTGCACCTGTAACTTGGGCGGCTGCTACAGAAGTTCCAGCCATCAATCCGGTGCTTTCGCCGACAGTCGATCGCACGGGATTGTTCAGCGTTCCTCCTTCTGTTAAAATGTCTAAGCCCTTGCCTGTTCCCGAATAATCTGTGACTTGACCGCCAGAAGATGCACCGACGGTGATGATATTGTCAAACTGAAGAGATGCTTTCCCTAAAGCCGATATTTCTTGGGGATTGTTGCCCGCAGGAACGACAACAACTATTTGATTTTTGCGGGCATATTCCAAAGCATTTTGTTCGGCTTCTGTCAGCTCGTAGCGGGGAACTATCTTGCCGCTAGCATCAACTTGAATTAGTTCAAAACTGATGTTAACAACTGCATTCGATTGACCTGATTTTTTGGCAGCATCGACAAATTCAATTAAGGATTCTGCCCAACTGTTATTGCCGCTAGCTCGACCCAACCAAATCGGTGCTTCGTTGTTAATACCGTCGATGCCTTTGCTGTTATTTTGAGTGGCGGCAATTAAGCCTAAAACGTGAGTGCCTTGTTCGCTGCCTTCACCGGATTTAATTAAGGGATTGTCGTCGTTGGCAATGCGGTCTTTTCCGAGAGTAATGCGGCTGTAGTCTATATCGAAATTATTGGCATTAAATCCTGTGCTAATAATACCGACTAAGGGCTGATTTGCTTTTAAAAAATTGAATGAAGAAACCGTTGCAGGCGGGTTATCGCTAACATTTTGAGCAGAATTTGTGGGAGTTGTATTGGTTTGATATTGACTGTTTGTGGCTGTTTTGTTGGATGAATTGGGTGCGACAGGTTGAGTTACAAGAGCAACTTGTTGAATAAAAGTTGCTGGTTGGCTGTTAGTAGCAGTTGCTTGCTTAGCAACTGCTGGGGTAGCAGTTACTGGCTGGCTTTCGGTGGGAATTGATTGAGTGACAGCAGAAATTTCTTGAGGATAAATTGCTGGCTTACTTTCATGGGCAATCGGCTGAGAAACTTGAGCAACTTCTTGAGTAGAAATGGCTGGTTTGTCATCATTTTTTGGACTGAGAGTAACAGCAGGTTGTGGTTGATTTGTCTTGGTTTCTATCTCAACTGTCGAAAGGTTTTTAGGTGCAGGTTGAGGTGCAGGTTGAGTGACTGGTTGAGTAACTATTTGAGTTTCAGTTTCAACTAATGTCGTTACAGTTTTCTCTGAAGCAGGCGCATCTTTTGTTGAGGTAGAAACAGGTGCGATCGCCTTTTTGTCCTCTTCAATCTTCACCGCTGGCGTTACAGCCTTATCTGAAGTAACAACTTCGGTTTTCGACACAGATTCAGTACCAGGAGAAATAGGCGCGATCGCCTTTTTATCCTCTACAATCTTCACCACCGACGCTACAGTTGTCTCGGAAGATGACTGATGCGCTACGACTGAAGAAACCGGGTTTTTTACCAAATCTGTTGGCTGTGACGCAGTATCTG
>NZ_JBGJZU010000054.1:0-17913 GCF_041354475.1 Microcoleus sp. | reverse complement strand
AAACTGGTGCGATCGCCTTTTTGTCATCTGCAATTTCCACCACAGGCGCTACAGTTGTCTCAGAAGTATCAACTTCAGTTTTCGACACGGATTCAACCGCAGGAGAAATAGGTGCGATCGCCTTTTTTTCCTCTTCAATCTTCACCACCGACGCTACAGTTGTCTCGGAAGATGACTGATGCGCTACGACTGAAGAAACCGGGTTTTTTACCAAATCTGTTGGCTGTGACGCAGTATCTGTCGAGAAAAACCCGGTTTCTGAGCCCTCGTGCGTGATTTTTGTTGAAGTTTTTACCTCGGTTTTTGAGACAGATTCAGCAGCAGTGGAAACAGGTGCGATCGCCTTTTTATCCTCTTCAATCTTCACCACTGGCGTTACACTTGTTTCCGAAGTAACAACTGCGGTTTTCTCGACAGATTCATTCGGAGTAGAAATAGGTGCGATCGCCTTTTTGTCCTCTTCAATCTTCACCACCGACGCTACAGTTGTCTCGGAAGATGACTGATGCGCTACGACTGAAGAAACCGGGTTTTTTACCAAATCTGTTGGCTGTGACGCAGTATCTGTCGAGAAAAACCCGGTTTCTGAGCCCTCGTGCGTGATTTTTGTTGAAGTTTTTACCTCGGTTTTTGAGACAGATTCAGCAGCAGTGGAAACAGGTGCGATCGCCTTTTTATCCTCTGCAATTTCCACCACCGGCTTTATACTTGTCTCGGAAGTCTGAACTTCAGTTTTATCGACAGATTCAGTAGCCGGAGAAACAGGTGCGATCGCCTTTTTATCCTCTTCAATCTTCACCGCTGGCGTTACAGCCTTATCTGAAGTAGCAACTTCAGTTTTATCGACAGATTCAGCAGCAGGAGAAATAGGTGCGATCGCCTTTTTGTCCTCTTCAATCTTCACCGCTGGCGTTACAGCCTTATCTGAAGTAGCAACCTCAGTTTTAGACACAGATTCAGCAGCAGGAGAAACAGGCGCGATCGCCTTTTTATCCTCAGCCTTTGCATCACCTGCAATATCAGGAATTGGAACATCCAAAACCGAACCATAAGGAGCCTTATTTACAGGTTTTGCATCCTGTTTTGCGGGCTCTAACTTCGGTTCAACGTAAGGCTTAGCATAAGCAATCAAAGCCTGACCCATATCTGTTTTGCGCCAATCTTTATCAGGATTAATCACATCATTCAACCGCACCGCATTACCCTTAGCGCCCCGCACCTGAAATACGAAGTCATTATAATCGCGATCGCTCCCTAAATCGACTCGCATATCCTCCATTGCGAAGGTGTTTCCATCCCCTGTTACATCAGCAATTTGTCCTACCTGAAACGCCTGATTGGGGTTCGCTGTAGCCATAGAAAATAAAGGACGTTTGCTTCCTCCGATCGCCGGATTATTCAGTACCTCTTGTACAGTCCCATTAGGTACTAACATTACCCCAAATTCCTCACCCGGAGTCATCGCAAAAGTTTTAACTCCTAAGTAAGTTCCTTCATTAGAATTACTTTCAAGTAAATTACCCGTAAATTTTGCACCTTCAATCAAATCATTAATCACTACATGACCTTTTGCAGAGTTACTAAGTGCTCTCAAAGCCATTTCCTTGATAAATTCTTCTGAACCCGGTAAAAACTTCTCCATGCCTTTGAGGCTGACGATGGCTAGTTCACCTTGAAATAAGCCGCCATCAAATACAAAATCTATGCCGACTTGACCTTTTGAATCAACCAGAAACTTCCCAGATACAAAAGGGTTATTTGCTGCTAATATCTCTGGCTTAGGCGAGATTGTATTTGTTGATTTTGGTGTTTCAATTGCGGTAACTTCAGTTTTTTCTGCAACTTTTTTGTCTGATTCAGGGCTGCTGGAGGTAGAGTTTTGTTTGCTATCCTTGCTGATATCAGCGACAGTAGTGGCTGGTTGTTCTGTTGTCGATTTGTCGGATTTAATCGGTTCTGAACTCGTTGTTGGTTTGGATTCTGCGACAGAGGTATTTTGGGCGATCGCAATTTCCGACTTAGTTTCTTTTTCAGCTAAGGTAGTCGTTGCTGGTTTGGATTCTGCGACAGAGGTATTTGGGGCGATCGCAATTTCTGTCTTAATTTCTTTCTCAGCTAAGGTAGTGGTTGTTGGTTTGGATTCTGCGACAGAGGTAGTTTGGGCGATCGCAATTTCTGTCTTAGTTTCTTTCTCAGCTAAGGTAGTGGTTGTTGGTTTGGATTCTGCGACAGAGGTATTTGGGGCGATCGCAATTTCTGTCTTAGTTTCTTTCTCAGCTAAGGTAGTCGTTGCTGGTTTGGATTCTGCGACAGAGGTATTTGGGGCGATCGCAATTTCTGTCTTAGTTTCTTTTTCAGCTAAGGTAGTCGTTGCTGGTTTGGATTCTGCGACAGAGGTATTTGGGGCGATCGCAATTTCTGTCTTAGTTTCTTTTTCAACTAAGGTATCGGGAGTTTTATCAGATGCTATCTTCTCCACACTCTGAGGATTAGTCAAGGAATCAGTTGCTGTAATACTGTCGCCTTTAATCACAACTAACTGTGCATCTTTTGTGCTTCCAGTCAGGGTATCTTTGACATCTGTACCAGGACTGGAAGATATAGTGTCCTGACTAATACTGGTGCTTGCTGAGCCGCTTAAACCGCCTTTTAGAGTGTCCGAAACAATTAATGAATCATCTATTTTTTTGCTATTGGGTTCCGCAATCGCATTTTTTGAATTAAGCGTGTCAGTCGCACTGGATAGCTTTTCTGGTTCAATAATCGGCTGACTTTTGGTATCAGCTATCAAAGGACTACCGCCAATATTTTGACTGTTGCTGCTGCTTAAAGGATTGAGGATGGAATTTTTGGCTGCACTTCCCGGTAAAGTGTCAGTTATCAAAACATCGATGAGCTGGTTGCTGGAAACTTCATTTGTGGTAGCCATTGAAATTGCACTCCTAGTCTAGGATTGAATTAAAAGTGATATAATGAAATCAAATTCAGCCAAAGCCAATATTGCCAAAAAGGCGATCGGCCTCTTGTTATTACTTACGAAATCCGGCTCAACTTTTTCCGCAAATCTTGGAACTTTTTTTTGAAACGGCGATCGTAAAATGTTTATTAGTCTCGACTTCACCCGAAAGGCCGCCAGGGAATTAATTCCCACAGCGAGTAGCGAAAGTCCTCTAAAGAGGACTAATAGACACCGGTATAATTTCTGTTTTCACCTGAACGTGACCAGAATATGTGATGTTTTTATTGGAAATATCTAATTAATTCTTCAGTCCTCTTCAGAGGACTTTCGCTATGAGGCGGGGGTTTAAACCCCCGCCGGACTTTCGCTGTGAGGCGAAACTTTAAACCCCCGACGGACTACAACGAAGTGAAATATCTCAAATTAAGCAACCGTTGAATTCAAAACTTTCTGTTGCTGTTTGCGCTTCATCCGCCAGCGGGAAATGACAGCACCAAAAGCTAAACTACCCAAAATAGTAGTAGGTTCGGGTACGGCAGTGGATTCTTGGGAGTCAACTGGAACTACGATGCTAGGAGATGTTGCACCTGCAAAACCTTTACCAAACCTGCCGTTACGACCATTACCACTGAGGTCTGATACCCAAGTATCGCCATCTTGCTGAAAGTAATCTTCTAAAATGAAGTTGTACAAAAGCTGCGTATTTGCATCTGAGGTGAGGTCTCCTTTTGGTGCCTCGAAGCTATTGCCACTGTATCGTGCCACATTGGAAATACGAAATGTATCTAAGTGTCCGATAAAGCTAGGTGCAAATTGATCGTATATATTTGATGGATCGTCTCGGAAAATCGCCCCCAAGAAGCCACCGCCATCTGAATCCCGAATGTTTCCAGCACGAGAGATACTACCAACTATTTGACCATCAAGATAGAGGCGTTGCGTACCTCCACCTTGTACAAAGGCAATATGATGCCAAGTATCAGGTGCGAACGGTGTTGTACTTGTTACGCCACCCAACTGCCAAGGCAGACCTATATCATTATAACCAGTCAAACCATTTGGCCCAGCAGCGAATATTTTGTCTTCTAAGTTCATCTTGAATTCATTAAAAACTAACCCAGAAGCACCAATGCCACTAGGAAAGTAAATGCCAGCTTCATAGGTAGATTCGTTTCCAAGCACAGTCTGACCAGAAATTTGGATCGTGTCCGTTGGATTATTGAAAAAAATGTTTGGGCGATCGAAAGTTCCGTCAGCAGAGTAAATAACATCTCTGGAAAGTGGGCCTAGTGTGAAAGCTAATGCTTCACTCTGTTGAGTTATCATCGGTGTTGCCAGTGCTAATACTGCAAGTGTAAAAAACTTTTTCATTGGAAATCACTCCTTTAAACTATTGAAGGATAGACTGAATAAGGCGGATATTCTGAGGTTCGATCGCCCTTTCCCCAAAAGCCCGCGCCAGCAAAGCCATACCCCAGGAAATCGCCCCCTATTCTCACTTACGGAATCCACCCAAACTTTTTCCGCAAACCTCAAAACTTTTTTTCCAAAACCCCTCAAAAGTAAAGTTTTGTAACAATTTCCCCCTAAATGCGTAAAAACTGGCCACCAAATCCGAAATATAAATAGAGGTTCCAACAGACAGCACAAAAATACCCACAGGAGTGAGGAGAGCCCGATGGAAGACGAAATCGATTTGCAGCTCAAACAGCTAGCCCTAGAAGCTCAACAGCACCCAGCCGGAAGCCAAGAGCGACAGATAGCATTAACCAAATTGATAGACCAAATTTACCGTCATAACAGACTTACTCGTCCCCGCATAGATGATGACAACCTTCGTCATCTTTACGAAGACATTTACAGCGAAGCCCGGTTGAAAATAGTTGAGCATATCTGTCAAAACATTGACATCTATGATTCACAAAAACCAGTCATGCCTTGGGTGAATCACATCTTTAATTTTAGATTTAGAGATGTGTGCGATCGATATACGAACCAAATAAGACCCCGTATGAACCAAACAAGAATCAAAATATTATCGATCGATAAATTAGAAGGATTCAAATTGGAACAAGAAGAATGGGAGATTTATCAAGATAAAGCTTCAATGTTGCAACTTGTGGAAGATGCTGAAATGCTGCGTAAATTAATAGAAGAAGACCCAGACAATATTTTCCGAAACACAACAGTCAGAGGTCGTCCCGATATCACTTGGCAAGTCATAGCTTTAGCCAGATTAGATGATGAAAAATGGGAGACTATATCTCAAAGATTTGACAAAAACATTTCAACACTCCAAAGTTTTTTCGATCGAAATTTGCGGAATTTTTCAGATTACATTCGTAATAAATTACAGTAGGACTTGAGCAGAAGCGGAGAAATTAATGATGAGTAAAATGATTGAACCAATAACTTTCACAGTGCCACTATCCTTTGAAGCACACGAAATTGCCCAACAGTGCGGCAAACAATCCAGTCCGAAAAAATTCAAACAAGTTTATCTCAATACCCTCGCAGTATATGCAGTAGATTTTTACCTGCGCTGCATGGGATTTGAGACAGATTGGCCGGTTAGCGACAGCCGCAATCCGTTAATGCTGAAACTTATGGATGTGGCAGATTTAGACATTAAACAAATAGGAAAAATAGAATGCTGTCCCGTCTTGCCAGATGCCGACGCTTGTCAGATTTCCTACGATGCTTGGGGAGACAGAATTGGTTATATAGCCGTACAGTTAGACCAATCTTTGAAACAAGCAACGCTGTTAGGATTTACCCGAACAGTAGCTAAACAAGTGCCTCTGGATGAAATGAATTCCCTCGAAGATCTGCTCATATACATGAATCGAATCAAACAACTGAAACCAATTAATTTGATGAACTGGTTCGACGATGTTTTTGATGCGGGATGGCAAGTGATTGACGAGCTATTAAACCCAAAACAATTTGAATTTCGCTCTTTTAGAAGCAACAACGCATTACCTATCGATCGCGGCCATAAAATTGACCTAGGAATGCAACTAGCAGAACACTCCGTAGCACTAATAGTCAGTCTCCCCCCAGAACCAGAGCTAGAAGTAAATATTGAGATAGCAGTGCATCCAATGGGAAACCAAACTTATTTGCCACCAGGGTTAAAGTTGATGCTGATTAATGAGTCAGAGGAGCTACTTTATCAGGTAGAATCGAGAAAAGCTGACAACGTTATTAAATTTGAATTTACTCCCGATTTAAGGGAATTGTTCAGCATTAATATCGTGTTAGGAGATGCAAATGTTAGGCAATCTTTTCGTTTGTAGTTTGTAGTCAGGCAGGGGTTAAAACCCCTGCCTCAAAGCTAAAGTCCTCCTAAGAGGACTGAGAATAAAATTACATTCCTCGTTACTAGGCTCTGCCTAGTAACGCAGATCCAGAGGCTCTGCCTCTTCTCTAGGAAAAATTACATTCCTCGTTACTAGGCTCTGCCTAGTAACGCAGATCCAGAGGCTCTGCCTCTTCTTCCATCCCATGAGGCAGAGCCTCTAGATCTGCATTTCCAGGCAGAGCCTGGAAACGAGGAGTAAAACAGCTTTTCTTCCTTCTTCCTTTTTTCTTCCTTCTTATATATGTCATCATTAACCTTTCAAAACTTTCGCCATCAAAATCTTCAAGGTCGTTCTTTCAAAGGTCGTAATCTCACCAATGAAGATTTCTCTTATGCAGATATCCGAGGTGCAGATTTTACCAATGCAACTCTCAATGGAGCTAATTTCCATTACGCTCGCTGCGGAATAGCCAGAAAATCCCAAATCAACATCTTTTTAATTGTAGCACTGTTCTCGGCAATATCAGGAATAGCTGCTGTAATTGCTGTTGATAATACATTCAAATCTCTTATCCCCAAAACAACCGAGCATATCGGTTTTCTGCCAACTGCAATCATCTTATTAGTCAATGCTATGCTGTTGACTACTATGATTCGCCAAGGGATACAAAAAGCTTTGGATTATTTAGGTATTGCGGCTGCTGTTTTTGTACCTTTAATTGGTTTTTTATCTGCGTTCTCCAATGATAAACATCCCATACTTTCGTGGTTAAGGTCTTTTAGACCTGGCAGCTTAATTAGTGCCTTGTCTGGCGAAACGAAGGCTAACGATGTTCCGTTTTTAATTGTGACATTAACTGCGGCTGTTGTTGCAACTACGATCGCCATTGTCGCTCTTCCTTTAGCCCTAACATTGGCTGAAATTGTTCTGGGGAGGGCGATTGCAGCTTTGGCTCTATTTGAAGCTGTGGCTATAAGTGCGATCGCCACCGGAATTATTGCCAGAAATTCCTTGAGATATTTAAAAGCATCTGTATTAATCCAGAATGGAGTAGTTGACAACACAAACAATAAATGCTATGACTTCCTGAATAATTGTGTCAAACAATTTCCCGATCCGCCTGTAGTTATTCTGGCGATCGCCGGAGCTGTCATGTTAGCTGTAGCTTTAATCTTATTGGGAGTTTACATTGCTAAGAGAGTGTTAGCTGAAGATGATAAATACAGCGTAATTCGCCAGTTAGCCATCGTCATTGGTGCGACAGGCGGCACCAGTTTTCGCAATACTCAATTAGCCCATACTAACTTCAGCAACGCCACCCTCAAAAATACCGATTTTAGATTTGCAAATATCCACCGAACTATGTGGCATCAGGCTCGTTGTCTCGACTGGGCAAGAGTCGATGAGACAATATTAATCAATCCAGCAGTGCGAGAGTTGCTTGTCACCGGCAACGGTTATCAAAAATCCTATCAAGGCATGGATTTGAGAGGAGCAAACTTGATAGGTGCAAACCTCAGTTATGCTAAACTGCAAACAGCAGACCTCAGTCAAGCGACTTTGGAAGCAGCTAATTTAGAATATGCAATTTTAAGTCAAGTTCAGGCGATCGGCACTGATTTTAGTAGTGCCAAAATGACTGCTGTTTGCGGTTTAGGAACTTGGAATATTGACAGCACTACCAAATTAGAATGGGTTGATTGTAGGTGGGTTTATTTACTAGAAGAACCGAAACCGGAAACGGACGATCGCGAACGCCGTCCCAGCGGTAAAGACAGCTATCAACCAGGAGAATTTACCACTTTTTTTGAAGAAGTTATAAATACAGTTGACTTGATTTTTAACCACGGTTTTGACTGGAAAGCTTTCGTAGAATCTTTCCAACAAGTGCAAGTAGAACATCAAGGTAAAAAACTCACTATCCAAAGTATTGAAAATAAAAGAAATGGAGTTGTCGTCAAAGTCAGCGTACCTCCTGATGCGGACAAAGAAAAAATTTATAATGATTTCAATATTTTCTATCAAAAAATGCTAAAAATATTCGGCAGACAAGTTCCTACCCTGCAAAACTCAGCAGAACAGCGCCAATACTTAATATCAGTAATGGAGGATATAGTCAGACCGTTGTCTGAACAAGTAGTATTCTTAAAATTTGACCGTGGTGACTTGAAACAAGGGTTTGAGGTGAGTGCTAATATTTTGTGCGATCGCAAGCGTTTAGAGATAACATTAGAAGGCAAATTGCCACCCAAACCTGAACTTTCAGAAAACTATCAAAAGTGGCAAAAAATGTATGAGTTTAACCTTAAGCGAAACAGCCGTGCCATAAAAGTAAACAAAGGTCACATCACTAACTTTTCCATAGAGGAGCTAAAACCCTTAGTTGAACAAGTAGAAATGGATGTAAAGAATTGGCTGGAATCAGAACAATTTCACCCAATCCAGCAAGAATTGTGCGAGAAATTAAACCACAATGACGAGGTGCGGGTAATCATCGAAACAGAAGACAATTTACTGCGAAAACTCCCCTGGCATCAATGGGATTTTTTTGAAATCTACACTAAAGCAGAAGTAGCTTTAAGTCGCAAACTATCTAACAGAGTCAAAAAATCAGTACCATCAAGAAAAAAAGTAAGAATTTTGGCAGTTTTGGGCGACAGTACAGGAATTAATCTCGATAAAGATAGGAAAATATTGGAGAATTTGCAAGGAGCCGAAACAATATTTTTGGATAAACCAAGTCGCCAGCTACTCGATCAATATCTTACAGATCAAACAGGCTGGGATATCTTGTCTTTTTCGGGTCACAGTAAGAGCGAAGTAGATGGCAGTACGGGGGTAATTTGTATCAATGATACAGATAATTTAACTGTGGAACAGCTAAAAGATTCCTTGAAAATAGCTATTCAAAAGGGTTTAGAAATAGCAATCTTTAACTCTTGCGATGGTTTAGGATTGGGGAAGCAATTAGCCCATTTAGATATCCCTCAAATTATTGTGATGCGGGAACCAGTGCCGGATGCGATCGCCCAGGAGTTTCTGAGAATTTTTATCCAAGCCTTTGTTGGTGGCAATTCTTTTTATGTTTCCGTGAGAGAAGCTCGAAAACATCTAAAAGATAATTATGACGGGCAAATTCCCGGTGTTAGCTGGTTGCCTGTTATCTGTCAAAATAAAGCTGAGTTTCCCAAGACTTGGCAAAAATTGCAGGGAAATGGTTGATGGTTAGTTAAATAATTCTCGATTTTGCTTTAGGATGTCAATTATGTCTGTTGTCCATCGACCTTTTAATCGCGAGAAAGACACCCACCCTATGATAAAATTAAATTCTTGTGATAAAGCCTTCACTTTGATTGAATTATTAGTTGTGATATTTATCATTGGGATATTATCGGCTATTGCTTTGCCTATTTTCCTCAGATTAATCAACAAAGCTAAAGAAAGTGAAGCTACACAATATATTAGCTATCTGAATAAACACAAAACTGCGGAATATTCAGAAGAATATCAATTTACATACTCTTTCGGCGCGCTCTCATTTCCACAGCCCCAAGCACCTAGTTCTGCCGCTAGTATTTTGAAATCAGTTGGCTTTTCCGTGGCAGAAACAAACAATTATTTATACGGGATAAAACTTGCCACTTATAATAACAATCCGCTGGCTGTTCAGGTAGCTTTGTCTAAGAAATTAGGGGTTCAATCTTATTTCGGAATTGTGTATATCAAAGATAACCCTATTACCTGCCCGCCAGTTTCATTACCTGTCAGCTTGTCTTCTCCGGTGTTTCAACAATTAGGAATTTTAAACAATTTAATTTCTAATCCAGGTGATTATTGCCATCAGTTGTTGTCATAATAGGATGCAATATATTCGGGTTTGATTGGAATAATTTTAGCTTGATACAGCGCTGAGTTCGCAGAATTAGATAAGAGAGATATGAATGATTGGGATGCCAACGGTCTTAATATTACTAAAATTATTACTAGCCCAAAAAATCATCGACTTCTGCTTAACTAAGTTCACTTTCTCTGATTTCCTCGTCTATCATCTGCATCGCTAATTCCTGGTTTTGTGCTGACAACTGATCGAGTTCTTCTCGGAGTATTCTTAGCTGTTCATTCAGCACCCTAATTTCTCTGTCTTGCTCCTGAATCTTTGCCTCTGCTTCAGCAAGCGTCCGATTTTTTTCTAAAATTAACTCATCTCTAGCTTCTAATTCTAGAGCATTCATGGCGGCTTTAATTACATTATAAAAATGAGATTGACTGACATCAACTTTTTTAGCAGTTTCACGAGTTTTGCCCAAAATTCCCATTTTTGAGCCTTGTTTAACTGCTAATACAAAGCCTTGATGATTTTTAATTTTTAATTCTTGGGTAAAATTCATTTGAACTAAACTGCAAGTATATCTATAACGGTCATAATAAAATTCTGCTTTCATAAAAAAGCACCCTTTTTTGATATGTAAAGTCCGGCATAACTATAGCACACAATCTGCAAAATTCACAATATTTAAGCCTGGATCGCCATTTTTGTCAAAACAAAACTTCATCATCAACAATATCTTCCGGCAACTCTATCACACCGGCAATCAACTTCCAACAAGGGTCATCTCCCTCCCAATCATCTGGCCGCCAAGGCATACTCAAACTCACCGTAACCAAACAAGCTTTTTGCGGTCGATATCCCAATTCTAACTTTCTAATAAAGACCGGATCGGTAATTGTAGCAGTCAATTTTTGGTTGTATTTGGTGACAATACATCCTTCCCATTTATTACCACCTTCAAATCTTTGAATTAGCTTTTTTACGGTAAATTTTACTACTTTGACTAATTGCAAAGTCAGGCGATCGCCTTTTGGCAAAGACTGCATATACTCCACTGTAACATATCGCAGATCGTTGTGCAAAATATATTCCTGATTGTTGCAATATTTCAACAAATATGCTGGCGGAACTTTCCCTACTTGTCGCCATTTTCCCGGTAAAATCGACAGATTTTCCGACTCAAAACCAAAGTCCGGCCCCGTCTTCGCCAAAGGAATGTCTAGAACATCCAATAATGCCGGTTCAAGTCTATTTATTTGCCGGATTTCTTTAGGAATCTGACCATCTGGTAAGTCGGAAATTGGGCGAACCCACTTATACCAATTTAATGTGAAGTTGCATATATCTCGATCCCCCTAAATTCCCACCCCCCCCTAGCCCCCCACCCCCCCCTGCCCCCCCCAAGGGGGGATGGGGGAAGGGGGACTTTGAGCAGAATCTTGTTCCCCCCTTATTAAGGGGGGTTAGGGGGGATCAGATTCTATGCAGCCTCATAAAAAACTGGTATTACCTTGAAGTTCATTAATTCCGGCGATGCACCTTTCGCCCCGTTTCCAGGAATTAGCGAGACAAATTATCCTAGTCATTCGATTTTAGATTTGAGATTTTTTTGTGAGATACCGCACTTTTTAAAGATGATTAATCTTGACATTTTTCCACTTATCCTTGAGATATTCAGCAACTAAGCGACGGTGACAATTATGGGGTTTTGGTTCGCTACAAAGCAGACACGCACAATCCATAATATCCGGCGAAATCTTTTGTTCTATTTGTCGATCGCCCATTAAGCCCAAAAACTTCTGTTCATAAACATCCCAATCTCCCTGTTTCTTTTTATAATCATCCAAAATATCTTGAGTAGGCGCTAAATCCAGCACATGAACATACTCAATGTTACCAATGGTTCGCAGAAAATATTCTAAATCTTTCCGCTTAGCAAAACCTGCTAACTGCGATACATTATTGAGTCGCGTATCAATCACCCTGCGGACTCCCGCTTCCATCAAAGTCCCAAAAAACTCCTCAGCACTTTTTTGAGTAAAACCAATTGTAAATAAATTAATTGCTTTCTTTTGTGACATAAGCGATTTCCAATCCGTGACGATAATATGCTGATTCTAAATCAACGATTTCATTTTTACTATCTGGTGGTAATTCAAACAAGCTTAATTGAATTGGTTCATTATTTGTTTTGCCCTTGTTAAACTTGTGGAGAAGTCTGGCTTCTAAATCCTGATGGGATTCTAAATTGCCATCGGACAGAATGTGATTAATCTGCACATTGAAGTCTTTAAGCTTGTGGCAAACTAAAATAGTCCGATGACAAGTAATCGGGTCTTTTTCCGCACACATTAAACTTATTTTATAATGGGCTGCACCTTTGAGTAAGCGCTGAATTCCTTCGGAGAATAGAGGAGTGGCGGCAATCCGTTGGTATAAAGCTTTACCGCTAAGATCGTAACAGCTTAAATCTTCCGGTCTCGCGCCCAACTCTTTACCTAAAAAAACGTATTGAATGCCGGCAGCAGACAGGGATGCTTTAATTTCCGATTGATTAAAATGGGGTAAATAACGACTAAAAGGCTGGGAACGCACATCTGCAACTGCCGTAATTCCATGTTTTTGCAGCAGTAAAATAAACGCTTCAATACTCAGATTTGAGTGACCGATCGTAAATAATTCCATGGTTTTGATTTGGCTGTTTAGTTCATGCCACCTACGAAAATATATCTCAGTAAATTGTTTTAAACTGTAGATTTATTCACAAATTTTTGAATCAAAAGCTGCAAAGTTAGCGCCATCAAACCCACAGCCGCAAAACCAAAAACACCAGCGCCCAAGGCCACAATTCCCATGACCAAAGTCCGCACAGCCGCGGCAATGTTAATTACAGTCACATTGTCAGAATGAATTGGCTTGTTAGCAAAGGTTTGGGCGATCGACAAAGTAAGCGCATACAAAGCTGCCGCAAAACCTCCCGCCATCAGCGAACCAGTCAAGCAACGTAACACCGTTGGTGGCTGAGGCGATGTCGGCAAAGCATCCTGAGTAGAACTTGGAGATGCAGCACTAGAATCAGGACTCGAATTAGGATTAGTTAAATCAGGCATTTCGATTTGATATTTGCTATTTAAGATTTGAGATTTCTGGTTAATTGACCAAAATTCAAATCAGTGTTTTGTTCCATGTTAGCAGTTTTTTAAGCTGATTAGACTCCTGGTTTTCAGGAAATCCATCAGCCTCCATCGCGGTTCACCTACGGTTTCAAATCATTTCCTTCCGAAACAATCCGAATCCCGGTATTGCTAAATTTTGCTACCCAAAAATCTAAATCTGGAGAGCCGATCGCACTTTTTACCCGTTCCTGAATTTCCTGTGCTCTTTCTGGAGACTCTGCCAATGCAAACACCGTCGGCCCGGAACCGGACATCATCGTTCCCAAAGCTCCCGCCGACTCAAAAACTTGTCGCAACTGCAACACCTGGGGGTACACAGGTAGAGCGACTTTTTCCAAATCATTGTGCAGCAATTGACCAATTTTCGATCGATCTTTTTGAGCAATTGCTCCTACCATTGGGCCCGAATGCAGCCGTTCCCGGCGACAATCCAAATCCTCCGGCCCACAATAGGAACTACTGAACTGTTGGCGATAAGTTTGATAGGACCAAGCTGTAGAAATACTGAGATTCCGAAACTTTGCCAACACCAGATACAAAGGCCCACAATCGGGCAAGGGCGAGAGTTTATCACCACGCCCAGTAGCCAAAGCCGTACCTCCAGTAATACAAAAAGGCACATCGGAGCCCAAAGTTCCGCCCAACTCTTGCAACTCCGACTGAGTGAGTCCCAATTGCCATAACAAATCCATCCCGACTAACACCGCCGCCGCATTTGCCGAACCCCCAGCGAGCCCCGCCGCCACTGGAATCTGCTTGTGAATGGAAATTTCTACACCGCCGTATTTTGCCAAAGCATCGGGGAATTGCTTCGCCAACAAATCCGCTGCCCGGTAGGCTAGGTTATTCTTATCAGGAGGGACTTGGGGGTGATCGCAACGCACGCGAATTGTGTCTGTACCGATCGCCCGCAAGTCTATGCGATCGGTTAAATCTATACTTTGAAGTACCATCGCCAGTTCGTGATATCCATCTGGGCGATCGCCTATGATTTCTAAATAGAGATTGATTTTTGCGGAAGCTAGCAGAGAATAGGAACGCATAGGTAATTAAGCCAAGGGTGAAATAAACCCGTGGTTGAAATTAATTGACACCAGTCAGAGTCCATTTTCTCATAACTCAAAGGAAATATTATGCTCGAATTCTGGGAAATTTGTTTTGAGTTGCGCGTCGTTGATTCCTCAAGGCCACTGCTACCTCTGGCAGAGCAGGTTAGTGTGGTTTGACCTGCTCTGAGATTCTCTAATTGCGATCGCCTATTTTTCGCTCCCCATGAGGAGGACGCTCACCATAAGTTACCCAAGCCTAAAAAAACAGAATACCCAGATCCCCGCCACTGTAAACAAGTCTGGGTGCTAGCAAAATCCTTAACTTCCCACCTCAGAAATAATATGATTACTCAAATTGACCCATTGCTCCACGCTTAAATCTTCCGCGCGAGATTCAGGATTTATCTGTAACCCTTCTAGCAATTGAACCAATTTATCTAAATCCACAGCCCCTTTCAAATTATTTCGCAGCATCTTACGCTTGCTCCCAAATCCCAATTTAATCAAATTCTCTAAATGGCGCGGATTAACCGCCGGCGTTTCTATTAATCTCGGAACCAGCCGCACCACAGCAGAATCCACCTTTGGTGGCGGAAAAAAGTCTTTAGAAGGGACATCGCAAATTAACTCGCATTCCGCTAAGTATTGTACCCGCACCGACAAAGCACCAAAAGCTCTGGAACCAGCTTTTGCATAAAGTCTTTGGGCCACTTCTTTCTGCACTAAAAGTACGATCGCCTCGAAGGGTTTCGGCACCGGAACAGATATAGTTCCTAGTAGTTTTTGCAGAATCGGACCCGTAATGTTGTAAGGAATATTGGCAACAACTTTATGGGGATTTTGAAATTTGGGAAAAGCCACCAGTTGGTTGTCTAAATCCATTTCCAGTATGTCGCCTTGCAGCAGCAAAAAGTTGTCAGCCTTACCAAGTTGCTTAGCTAGGCGTTGGCACAAATCGCGATCGATTTCCACCGCCACAACAGACTCAGCCTCAGCCAGCAAGCGCCGAGTCAGAATCCCCGTACCAGGCCCGATTTCCAGCACCCGCGAACCCGACAAATTCGTCGCTTTGACAATCTTATCTAAGGCTTTCTCGCTTCTGAGCCAATGTTGAGCAAACTGTTTCCGGGGGGTAGGCGATCGCATTTTTGGAAATTTTAGCAAATTTAGTTTATAATTGTATCACAAATCAAGACATTTTGCACCCAACCAATCCCACTTATTTTTCTTAACAGATATGCAATCAACAGCAAATAGACAATGCCAAAAAATTAACCACAACAAATAAAGTTATTTCTTCTCAATTAGTGATTTCCTTTCTTCACCATATAGCAGTCATAAATACACAGAAAGCTATTTTTTATTCCTTCTTCCTTCTTCTCAACCATGAAATTCCAACGAGTATTTGGTACATTACCCAAAACCCAAGCTAGCGCCCCCGGAAGAGTAAACCTACTGGGCGAACACACAGACTACAACGAGGGATTTGTAATTCCTACTGCAATTCCCCAGCGCGCCACAGTACAAATCGGTCTAAGCAACGACCACAAACATCATTTCTATTCAGCAGAATTTGACGAACTCATAAATTTTTCCGACGATGATACTATACCCCAAAAATTTGTCAGTTATATCTGCGGCTGCATCCGACTGGTAGAAAAAGAAGGATACAAAGTACCGCCACTCAATCTTTATATTACCTCCAATGTGCCGATAGGAGTCGGTTTGTCCAGCAGCGCTGCTTTAGAAATAGCCACTCTCCGAGGGCTGCGTACACTCTTAAACCTCCCCTTAGATGATGTGCGACTAGCTCAAATCGCACAGCTAGCCGAAATCCGATATGTAGGTTTTAACTGTGGCATTATGGATCAAATGGCAGCCAGTTTAGCTGACACCAACTCCATGCTATTTATTGATACTCGCAGCCTGAATCGCCGTAAATTACGATTTCCCAAAAACACAGAAATTTTAGTCATTGATAGCGACGAAACCCACAAACCTGCTGGTAGCCTCTACAATCAGCGACGGGTAGAGTGCGAAGCAGCCGCCCAAATGTTGGGTGTTAAAGCCCTCAGAGATATCGAAGACTCGCAAGCCGTGGAAGTATTACCCCAACCCTTGAGAAAACGAGCCCGCTACATTGTTACTGAAAATAACCGGGTAATCGAAGCTTTTAAGCCACTACCGGCAAAAGTTTTTGGAAAACTGATGAATGATTCTCACACTAGCTTGCGCGATGACTATGAACTTTCGGCGCCGTCAGTGGACACCCTAGTGGAAATATTGCAGGAAACTCCCGGAGTATTCGGTGCTAGGTTGACAGGGGGAGGTTTTGGTGGTGCTTGTGTAGCTTTGATTGAGAGTGAAAAAGCTAGTTCCATCGCATCAGAGGCGATCGCCCGTTACCAGAGTGCGGGTTATACTGGTCGTGTATTAGTGCCACCAGCGGTGCATTTGATTTGACTGTGGCTCATGTGCGCTTGCAGAGTATTCGTTGGAAGCACTGCCACATTTTAGATGGGAAATTCTAGATCCCCGACTTCTTGAAATGCTGCGGGGATCTCCTGTCGGCACTCTTTACGTGCTCAACGCCTAACGGCATCAAAGGTATGTGCACTGGAGGCGGGGCTGCCACTTCAACGATAACTGCTTTGTGCTCAACGCCTAACGGCATCAAAGGTATGTGCACTTTAGTGTGAGCTTCATTTTGTTATGGGAGTGATAGTGCTCAACGCCTAACGGCATCAAAGGTATGTGCACTAAAAACTACCTAACTAATTGCTGACATTTATATGTGCTCAACGCCTAACGGCATCAAAGGTCTGTGCACGATTGATTTGGGCTAGGGCAACGAAGGGGGTGTGTGCTCAACGCCTAACGGCATCAAAGGTCTGTGCACGTTATTATCAAGCAAGAATTAGGGCAAGAAAAAACGTGCTCAACGCCTAACGGCATCAAAGGTCTGTGCACGGTTCTAACTCCCCTTCTTTGCGGGCTAGGAGCATGTGCTCAACGCCTAACGGCATCAAAGGTCTGTGCACGGTTGCCTAGAAAATCTCAGGAGCTTGCGGTTTTCGTGCTCAACGCCTAACGGCATCAAAGGTCTGTGCACAGCGGTTCCTGAAACCCTTATATAGCAAGGCCTCCCAGCCAGTTTTGCAAGCACCCCACCACTCAACGCAGCCGGAGATAGCAATTATGGCAAAAAACCTACTAACCAGAGACATACAGCAACCCTCAAAAGCTTACACAGCCTAGGTTTTGTGAAAATGCAAGCACCTCCTCGCCAGTTCAAGAGGCCTCAAAGCCAATCAGGTAAAGGTTTTGAACCCCATAAAAGCCTAGTTGATTTTTTCACAACCAGAGGTGCTTGCATTTTAGGAATATCCTAAGAGCTTTCATTAACAGACCAAGTACCAAAACTATTTTAAGCGACAATGGCTTCAACAAACCGATCGGACCCAGGAATCACCGAAAAACGAGCGGGAAGCCCCTGGCTTTAGACATGGGGAGGAACGTGGCTGCGACTTGAGTCGCCTACATCTTTTAAGGGCGATCAATCTTTTGATAGTCGCCTAAAAAATGTTTTTTCTTG